>JAUWBX010000215.1 GCA_030609625.1 Phycisphaerae bacterium | reverse complement strand
ACGCGCACTCTCTCAAATTTCCGAATAAGAGCTTCAATTTGGTTGTCGGCCGAGGAATTCTCCATCATCTAGATCTATATGTGAGTTTAAACGAGATTTACCGCATTTTAAAGCCCGGCGGCATATTAATGTTAGAGGTGCCCAACTTTGATAGTTTTGCTTCGTCGCTTTTCGGTAAGCACTGGTTCACACTGGAGGTTCCGCGACATCTTTACCACTTCACACCGCAGACCCTATCAGCGATGCTTGCCAAGAACGGACTTAGCCTGAGGAAACTCAGAGGGGTGCCAGCTCCTCAGGCTATCGCCTGGAGCCTGCAGATTCTGTGGAATTGGTGGACTCGCAATTCGAGAGGTCTCAGTCTTTGTGTAAACCCTGTACTCCTGACTCTCATCTTTCCGATGGACTGGATAATGGCGAGGTTCCGTCTGAGCAGTGCTATGAGTGCAGTGGCAATGAAACCAAGTTCAGTCTATTCGTAAGGAATGTATTGTCAAATCAGGAGATTACTCTATGAACATGAAGCCGAACATCTTGCTAATCACCATCGATACATTGCGCGCAGATCACCTTGGGTGTTATGGTTACGAACATCCTACCAGTCCCAATATCGACAAGCTGGCAAAAGAGGGAGCGCTCCTGGAATGTATATTCTGCCCCGGGATCCCAACACATCCGTCTTATACCACGCTATACACTGGTCAGCACCCTATCACACACGGCATTGTTGCTCATGGCGGTCGAGCCCAACTCGACCCGGATGCCCCTTTTCTACCAGAAACTTTGCTTAACGAAGGTTACACTACCTGTGCCGTAGATAATTTACAGCGGTCACGGATCTGGTTCGGACGCGGCTATGAGTATTACATCGATCCCAGTGTGCGGCACGCACTGGATTTGGCGGTAACCTGTGAAGAAATTAACGCTCGCACGATCCCTTGGCTTCGGGCCCATGCTAATGAACGTTTCTTTCTTTTTCTTCACTATTGGGATCCCCACTATCCTTTGGCAGCTCCGAGTCGCTACCGTGATTTGTTTTACCAAGGAAATCCTACAGATCCGGGTAATCACTCACTGGATGCATGGCGGCAACATCCACTCGGCGCTATTGCTCTGGAGACGTGGCTGCGAACGGATAGTGAACGAATAACAGACGCAAAATACATTGTGGCACTCTACGACCAGGAAATTCGCTACCTGGACGAACAGATTGGGAATCTTCTTGCAATGCTGGATGAGTTGAAGCTTGCTGAGCATACAATAGTGATGGTCGTTGCAGATCACGGCGAGAGTATGACTGAACATGGCATCTTTTTTGACCATCATGGGCTTTACGATTGCACAATCCGTGTGCCATTGATCGTGCGCTGGCCAGGACGGATTCTGGAAAATTTACGCTTGCCGAATATGTTTCAGGTAAGCGATATTGCTCCGACACTTCTGGAGGCTGTTGGATTGCCTATCCCGGATCAGATGGAAGGACGTAGCTTTTTGGGGCTCCTGACAGGCGAAAAACAGGATGGCGGATACGAACGGGTAATCAGCGCTGAGTGCAGTTGGCAAGCGAAGTGGAGTCTGCGCAATGACCATTATAAGTTCATCCTGGCGCGCGAGCCAGACTTCTATGGTTCTCCACTTCGTGAACTTTACGATCTCAAAGCAGACCTCCGGGAAGAACATAATATCGTGGAGGAGAGACCCGAAATCGCGCGGGAGATGGAAGCCGAGCTGGAAGGCTGGATAGCCGATCGATTGAAGGCTCTTGGCAGGCACAATGACCCACTTCGGAAAGAAGGTATCAGCATGAAGTGGTGTTGGGACATGGAATAACAACGAGAAGGGGAAAGGATGATCATCGGTTTATGCAGACAATAGATGTTGAAGCATTGGTGCAGACCTATCTGGAAGCCTTACGTGTCAGGGATCTGGTTCGCTGTCTTGATTTCTTCGCTAAAGATGCGATTATTCGGATGCCTTCCAAGATCTACCAGGGAAAGGAAAGCATTGAGAAATGGCACAAAGCCCGCTTTGCGGCAAATGTTCGCGTGTCTGGTATTGAACGGATCAAGATACAAGGTCAAACTGCGATTGTCGATGCGGTCATAAGCTCCGACAAACTAAGAGCCTGGGATATTCGCACAGTTGGCGGGAGGGCCACCTTGCTCTTGGATCAAGGCAAGGTTAAGGATATGAAATTTGGTCTTCGCTTAAAAAACCCTTTTAATAGTGGCGCGTAGCGCCACTATTTTGATCCACAAAACAGAGATAATTGCCGTGTGAGCCGAAAGATATTGTAATAACGCTTTAATGATAGCCGGTAACAATGCTCTTATAGGCTTAAGCAAGACACCGGCCGTGCCGCTGGCACTGACTTCAAATAGAAAAGAACACATGCAGGTGTGGTATTGTAGCTTGCGGCTTGAAAGAGGAGGTATGAATAGTGAGAATAAAGGGAAGTAGGGCGCCACTTTCTATTGTTAAGAATATGCTTCACACACCTGACGTATTGCGTCAGATAATGAAGTCGGGTTTCAGAAAGCGTTTGACGGCTCACCTCGACTATCGTCGTAAGGATGGGTACAGCGGTCATCCAATCCAGGTAGATATAAAGATTACTAACGCCTGCAATCTCCGATGCAAGATGTGTGGCCAGTGGGGTGAGAGTGGCTACAATCTTACCCGCCGTACTGAAGCCATTAAGGAGGTTGTGTCACTGGATGTTTACAAGAGAGCAGTGGACCAACTTTCCTTCAAACCCTGGATTTACATCTGGGGTGGAGAGCCGTTTCTATATCCGGATCTTCTTCCACTTTTAAGGTATATGAAGATGAAAGATCTGGTAGTTACCGTTGTCACTAACGGCACCAAGATTATTAGCTATGCTGAAGAGCTGCTAACGATCGGAACCGACGTTCTTATGCTCTCTCTGGATGGGCGTCGCGACATCCATGACCGCATCAGGGGGGTTAAGGGTACCTTCGATCGTGTTATGTCTGGCGTTCAGGCTGTGCAAGAAGAAAAAAAAAAGCGCGGCAGCATCAAGCCTTATATCATACTCATTGCCACTGTCTCAACGGATAATGCGCATAATCTGGACGAGGTTTTCGATATAGGAGAAAAGATCCATGCAGATGGCATTCTCGTTTACTATGGCTGGTTCCAAACCCGCGAAAGTGGACGTCGTCAGGACGCAATTATGAAAGAGAAATTCAATATAATTCCGGAATCTTGGAGGGGCTATATCTGGAGCTACAACAAAATTGACACCGATGCGCTATTGCGCAGTGTCAAGAGGATTAAATCAAGGACGTGGAAATTTGCTTACCAGTTTATTCCAGAACTTGACTACGAGGACATCCCCCGTTATTATCAAGAGCCCTCTAACCTATTCGGTTTCGGAAGGTGCGTGAATGCCTGGACTACCATGGAGATCTTGCCCAACGGGGATGTGACTACCTGTCGGGATTACCCGGACTGCCTGGTAGGCAACATCAAGGAAAGCAGCATCAACGACATCTGGAATGGTGACCAATACAGAAAATTTAGAACTGTGCTGAAAGGACGAGAAGAAGGCCTTTTCCCCATCTGCGCGCGATGTTGCGGTTTGATGGGATTATAAGAGCCGGCTAATTGCTGTCAGGCGGTCAAGATTGGCGCCAGAGTGAACCGAGTGAATCGTTCCAGTCAAGCACCGCGATGGTTGCCTTGAAGGCATGCTTGGGGCTTGTTGCAAAACAACTGTCGCACCTTATCCACGAAGCCCACTCCCCCTTGATGGAGAAGGGATGAGGTCGTGGTGAAAATAGCGCAAAAAACATTATTAAAAACTGGTTGTCGATCCGTTATTATTCGATAATAACAAATAGTTGTAAATGTGTAAAAAGATATGCGTCAGGGTTGCCGGTGCGGGAGGCAGTTGACAAATTCCAGGAATCTTTTTAGAGATATTGCTTATGAGTACACGTAGATCAGACATTATTCGTTTTTATGATACACGGTTTAACACGGATCACTTGTTGGCAGAGTACTATAAGGGAAGTGATTTTTACAATTTTGGTTATTGGGCAGACAATACGAGATGTCAGAACGAAGCATGTGAGAATCTGATGGAGAAACTTCTTGGATTCATCCGCCAGAAAAAAGGGATTATTCTTGACGTGGCTTGTGGCATGGGTGCAACAAGCAGGTACTTACTCAAACACTACAACCCCTCAGAAGTGACAGGAATCAACATCTCCACTAAGCAGTTGGAGACGTGTAAGGCGAACGCTCCGGGCTGCGCATTCTTGCAGATGGATGCTGCTAAATTGGCGCTTCATGATAGGGTCTTTGATAACATCATCTGTGTGGAGGCAGCTTTTCACTTTGATACTCGAGAAGATTTTCTCAGAGAGGTTTGCCAAGTACTGAAGCCAGGCGGACAGTTGGTACTCTCTGACATATTGGTTAATAAATTGGCAGCAAGGTGGCATCCGCGTATACCCAAAGAAAACTGGGTAACGGATATGGAAGAGTACAGAGAACTGTATCTGCGCGCGGGATTTAAGCACGTTGAAGTCGTTGATGCAACGAAGGAGTGCTGGAAAGGGTTTTACAAACATCTTTGGAGTTGGAGGCGCAAGAATTTTTTGGCGGGGGAGATCAAATTGCCCGCTTATGCAAAAATGATCCTTCGGAATTTGTTGGCCAAGGCTGGTCTTAAATATTACTTGTTGGTCTCAGCAAGGAAGGCTTAAGTATGTTCAACTTTATCTCAGGAATGGACATAACGTTTTAGTGCCCAATATTCATTTTACACGAGATATGCCGTGTATCCATGGATAGCATAATAGCTTTCATATAATGCTAGAGCGGCTTTGTAGAAAAAAATATTAAGAGGCATGATGGCTAACCATATGAGAATAAAAGGCAAGTATGCTATCATTCTGCTGGAAATATTTTTGCTTCTGGCCTTAATGAGCTCGAGTTGTGCTGCCGGACAAAAGAAAAGAGGTGATTTTCAGTTAAAAAAACCTTCGGCTGACTATTATACTTACACAAGTTTACCTGTGGTAAGCCAAAGAGAAATAAGGGCACATTGCAGGATGTCGCCTGAGGAGTGGGAAGATTACTATCGGGAAAAATACGCCGAGGCTAAGCAACTTTCTAATCGTTTGGAGAGCTACATC
>JAUWBX010000337.1 GCA_030609625.1 Phycisphaerae bacterium | reverse complement strand
AAGACGATTTGTGATCTGCTTTTGAATCTCCGGGTCCGTGGCCCAAAGAGACGGATCCTTTTCCCAAAAACGAGAAATTACAGCTTTCTTTTCAACATTTGACAGATATGATGGACGATGAAACACCCGCAATCCTCCTATAGGAGTTGTCCGCAAATAATTTGAACATCTTGCGCCCGTCTTTGAGCTGACTTTGGCCGATCCTCAATCACAAAATCCTCAACATAACACTACTATGCCTGCGGGTTTGCTCAATCGGATTGGCCAAATTCAACCCAAATCCAAGCACAATATTGTCCAACTTATTTGCGGATAACTCCTTAAGCCATCATCCATCATCAGTTTCACTTTTTGGGTGAAAGATTTAAATGCATTGTTCAAATATTATCCCGAACAAATCTGGCCAAGCGCTTCATCTTTACCCTCCAACTCAATCTAGCTTCAGCAAAGGCGCGCATTTCCTTTGCCAGGGAAGGTAATTTGCTCACGCCTTCTGCAAAATTGACAAGGGTATCGATCTCCACAGGGGATTCATCAGCCGGAATTTTCAAGACCCATGGAAGTCCGGCAGGCAAATCCGGATCGTCATGGGAAATAACAAATGGCAACCCTCGAGCGGTATACTCACGCACTTTTAAAGCACAGGCTTCTTTCAACACTTTACGATGCAAAGCCAAACTGCCAATAGCCAGATGGCAGCCGGATAAGACTTCGTCAAGGTCACTACCATAAAGGACACCATGGATACAAACCATTTCGGCAAACCCCATTCGCTGAATGGTGGCTTCTTGGGCGTGTGTCAAGCGGCCGATCAGATGCAAAGTCAGACGTGGAGAATTGCCCTGCCAGACCCTCAGTCCTTCAAGAAGCCGGTCAAGGCCATGCCATGGTGCGAATTGACTGCTGACAAAGGCTAACTGGAGAGATTTACCGTTAAAAACAGATGGTGGTTTAAATGGGATTCCTTCAAGAGAAATGCCATTCGGCAGGACCATCGAAGGTTGTTTACAACCTGCACGGTTCAGCTCATAACGCCTTATCTCATCTGTTACTCCAATAATACCATGGGCTGCCCTGAGGATACGCGGCCCGTATTTTTTTTCCAGGATGCGTCGCGCAAAAGGCTTAAGACCTCGATGAAGGGCGATCTCTTCCAGTTCCTTACTATGATGTTCAGTGAATACCGTTTGTCTGCGGACAACATTTAGAAAAGTTGGAGAAGGAACAGTCCAGCGAGTAACGACAGCGTCATATCCGCTAAGTCGATTCTTCAGTTTTGACCAAACCAGAAATGGCAGGAGAGCTTCCTGCACTGACGAAGATCCTGGGGCCGAGATTGGAAATAGTATAAGAGATGGACTTTTTTTAACTGTGTTTGCAACTTCCTGACGAACAACGATCAAGCAATCAGCAGTGTCATCACGTCCCAGGGCATTTCTCAGAGCACGGGTTTGATGACTAAGCTTGTTTAACACTCCGGGATCCGGAGTCCAGAGTATGTTGAGATAGCATAGTTTCATATATGTCTCAGTCTACTCCTTCTAAACCTATTTCATAAGGTTTTTGCAGAAATCGAATCACTGGGCCGGCATAGAAGCCAACTTTTTATGGTTTTGTCAGTATTTTTCTCTGGACGATCAGAACTAACAGGCCTTTGTGGGACTTTCAAAATATTGACCTATGTATTGCCTTAACTCTTTGCAAAATCAGTGCAATATCAGTCTTATCAAGTAAGAGAGGCTGCCACCAGATATTACCGCTAAGACGTGCATACAGATACAATTTTGATATGGCATTTACTGAATATGCTATGGTGGTTGCTAACGCTGCGCCGTTGATGCCCATCATTGGGATTAGAATGATATTAGCGATTATGTTCACAGAAACCACAAAGAAGGCCACATACATGTTTAACTCAGGTTTACCCCTGGCTGCTATGTCATTGGAAAGAATACGAGACAGACTGCCAAGGACAACTCCAGGTAAGAGCCAGAGCAACGCGCCGGTTGCATTGATATACTTTGAGCCAAAGAGCAAGACGATGAGGGGTTTGGCAACCAAGACTAGAGATGCCGCAGCAAAAAAGGTGGCCAGGAATACCCACCGCGCAATTACCGAGGTGAGATGGTTCCTTTTTTTTTCGTCTTGATAAAGCTCAGACAGTCGTGGCAGAAGAACAGTGCTCACTGCCTGAGAAAGCAACCAGAGCCGCTCGGCTATTTGGACTGCGATTACGTAAATTCCGGTCAGTGCAGGCGTTAGGAAAAAATTGACCAGGAAGATATCGGCCCGGTAATTAACAAAAGCAAGTATATTGCTTAAGTGGGCTTTCCATCCGTAGCCAATACACTGTTTGGCATAGAGACGCTGGGATAGACCTCTGATATCGGATTGACAATGTACCCAAACGGCCCGAATCGTCAACACCAACGCTACCAAATAGCCTATGCCATAGGCCAGAAGTGCGCCGGGCACTTCCATGCTCAATCCCCATACCAGGGCCAGAAAAAGTACTAGCATTACGCCTGGGGCTATAATGCTGACTGTATTAAAGCGACGAAAGTCCTGTTTTCCCTGAAGTAAGCTGATCAAAAACGCTTGGAGTAATACAAGAGGAAATACTGCTACTCCGCCCCACAAGAGCGGGCGGGGCACACCGGGGAAGAAAACATCCCCGCGGCTCCAAATGGTTATAGCGCCAACCAGAATCCCCAAAACGCTAAGAATCAGCCACAGCCATAGGTTGGCAAATAGAGCATTTCTTACATCGACAGTTCCACGACCAATGAAGTACACATTCGCTGGGGCTGCGCCAAGATTGAGAAAGGTTGATAAAACAGTTGGCAGGAGAATGGAGAGAGTGTAAAGGCCATTACCTTCCGGGCCTAACACTCGAGCCAAGATTATGGCAGATACAAGCCCAAAGAGTATTACTAAAAGCTGTCGGGCCAAAGTACCGGTTACATTGCGCTCGAATCTGGTTAACATAGTCTTGTTGTCTTCAAAATCATAGCCGGTGTTTTTTACAGCCACAGTACGGCGAGCCTTCGGATAGATGGAGAACCTTTTGATAAAGACTTGTGAGCTGATCGATGACAGTGCGTAGTCCAAATCGGGCAATGCAGTCATTTCGAATTACTTCCGGATCGTAACGAGAGAGACTCAATCGCAATGTAGACATAGCATTTCCGAGAGCAATTTCGTCGTGCACAGGGACTAGCAAACCGTTGCCATCGTGTACTATACACTCAGGGCCGCCACAGCGTGTGGCCACAACCGGTTTGCCGCAGGCCAATGCTTCGACAAGCACTATCCCAAACGTCTCGTAATAGCTGGAAAGTACAAAGGCGTCGCAGGCTTGCATTTCCTCACGGACTTTATCGCGGGAGAGCATACCCAGAAAGACCACCTTGTCATTTACGCCCAGGTCTGCGGTCAAACGTTCCAATTTACTTCGAATAGGCCCATCTCCGCCGATTCTAAGTTTCACATCCGCATTACCGGCAAATTGCCTTGCAAAGGCCCTAATGAGGTCGGCCTGCCCCTTATTTTCTTTTAATAAAGCGACATTCAAAATCTGGAATGGTTCATTTTTTTCCTTTGTTCGGTACTGAATGGCTGTAAAAATGGAGGCATCGACCATGTTTGGGATCCAGACCAAAGGATGAACAGTATCTCCGAAGTTGCTTTCTAACAAATGTCCGAGCTGTGGACTCACTGTCACAAGTGCTGAAGCTTCTGATAATGCCTCTGAAACAAGAGGTCGCTGCCAACCACGGAGCAAACCTCGAAAATAGGCGCTGCTATGTTCTGTGATTATATAGGAAATACCGTATGTTGCTTTCAATCGCGCAGCCAGGACCCCTCCCAATAGGCATGAGTGAGCATGAAGGAGGTCAGGTCTTCCGCGATCAGATACATAGCGTTCGAATAGACGCTCTCCGGCTTTGAGCCATAAATTT
>JAUWBX010000075.1 GCA_030609625.1 Phycisphaerae bacterium | reverse complement strand
GGTCCCATCTTCCAGGCGGTTTGCGCCAAGACCGAAGACGGCGAACCATGCTGCGACTGGGTCGGCGAGAACGGCGCCGGACACTTCGTAAAAATGGTCCATAACGGCATCGAGTACGGTGACATGCAGATGATATGCGAGACCTACCAGATGATGAAAGAAGGCCTCGGCATGACAAACCAGGAAATGCACGAGTGCCTCACCGAGTGGAACGAAGGCGAGCTTGATTCCTACCTGATCGAAATCACCCGCGACATCCTCGGCTACAAGGACGAGGACGGCAACGAGGTTATCGACCTTATCCTCGACACCGCCGGCCAGAAAGGCACCGGCAAATGGACCGCCATCGAGGCCTTGAACCTCGGCCAGCCCCTGACGCTCATCGGTGAAGCTGTCTTCGCTCGCTGCCTGTCAGCTCTAAAAGAAGAACGCGTTGCAGCATCCAAAGTTCTGTCCGGCCCGAAGCCGAAGTTCAGCGGCGATAAAAAGGCCTTCATCAACGATTTGCGGCAGGCACTTTACGCCGCGAAAATCGTCAGCTACGCCCAGGGCTATCAACTTATGCGTGCCGCCGCCACTGAGCACAACTGGAACTTAAACTACGGCGGTATCGCCCTGATGTGGCGGGGCGGCTGCATCATCCGCTCGGTCTTCTTGGGCAAAATCAAAGAGGCCTTCGATAAAAACCCGGACCTGACCAACCTGCTGCTCGACCCGTTCTTTAAGGATGCCGTCGAAAAGGCGCAACCCGCCTGGCGACGCGTCGTTACCACAGCGGTCGAGATGGGTATTCCGATGCCGGCTACGAGCTCGGCCTTGAGTTTCTACGACGGTTATCGCCACGAGCGCCTGCCGGCCAATCTTTTACAGGCCCAGCGCGATTATTTCGGCGCCCATACTTACGAACGCCTCGATAAACCGCGAGGTGAATTCTTCCACACGAACTGGACCGGCCGAGGCGGAAAAACCGCAGCTTCAACTTACATCGCTTGACGGTGGAGACAATAATTGATGTACAACAGTTTCCGGATGCAGTCTGTGCAGTCGCCGATTATCCCCGTGGTCGGCGAGCTTATCCGTGCTAATCCCGGCACAATTTCGCTCGGCCAGGGTGTTGCCTATTACGGCCCGCCGCCGGAAGCCATCGGGGCCATCGAAACATTTCTGGCCGATGCGGAAAATCACAAGTACAGACTCGTTCAGGGCATCCCCGAACTACTCGAAGCGATTCAAACAAAACTTACAACAGAAAATAATATTTCCGTAGAGGGCAGCCGAATTGTCGTAACCGCCGGCGCCAATATGGGTTTTGTCAACGCTGTTCTTGCCATTACCGACCCCGGCGACGAGATTATTCTCCAACTGCCTTACTACTTCAATCACGAAATGGCCGTCGCCATCGCCGACTGCAAGGCCGTCTGTGTGCCGACCGACGACGATTATCAATTGCAGGTAGATGCAATTGCCGCGGCGATTACCGAGAGAACGCGCGCCATTGTTACTATCTCGCCGAACAATCCGACCGGCGCGGTGTATCGCGAAGCGGACCTTCGGGGTGTCAATGAACTTTGCCGGGACAACGGCATATACCACATCAGCGATGAAGCATACGAGTATTTTACTTACGATGGCGTCAGGCACTTTTCGCCCGGCTCGATTGCCGGTTGCGCCGAACATACTATCTCGCTGTTTTCCCTATCCAAGGCCTACGGCTTTGCAAGCTGGCGCATCGGCTGGATGGTCATACCGGAGCATCTATTTATGCCAATCAGGAAGATTCAGGACACGATTTTGATTTGTCCGCCGGTAATCTCGCAGTGGGCCGCGGTCGGAGCAATGCGGGCGGGGGTGGACTACTGCCGCCAAAAATCGCATATGACTATAGAGGTCCGCGAGATATTGCTAAATGAATTGAACAGCATTAAGAATTTAGTAACCGTTCCTCGCGCAGATGGCGCGTTTTATTTTCTGCTGCGAATACACAAAGACCTGGACCCGATGAAACTTGTAAAACAATTGATTGAAGAGCACAAAGTAGCTGTTATCCCGGGAATGACCTTCGGGATGGAGAACAAATGCTACCTGCGGGTCGCCTATGGAGCGCTTCAGAAAAAAACCGCCGCCGAGGGCATTGGCCGCCTTGTCAAAGGCCTCAAAAGCATTTTGGGTACGTAGCCTGCGCAAATTTCGCAAAGCCCAGGACTCCCACCAGGGAATTTTTCTACACGAACCGGACCGGCCAGGGCGTAAAAACCGCAGCTTTGACATACACAGTATAGATGTCATTCCCGCGCAAGCAGGAATCTATCCCTTTTTGAGGAGCAGCATATCCTTTGTGATGGTCACGGCGTCGAAAGCACCCGGAGCAAGAACTTTTACTTGGAAACCCCTGGGATATGAGGCTGGAGCTCCTACCTTATCTGCAAACCAAAACTCAACTCTGTGGAAACCTTTTGTTAGGTTACACACACCCTGACCCATTGGTTCGCGGCCCACCTTAACAATGTCGATCCCTCCAATTGTAATTTTAAAGGCATTACCCTTCACTCCGAAGGAAAAGTCCGTATAAGAAGAACGGCGCATGTTAACAATGGTGAATCCATATTTGCCCGATTGTTTGGCTTCGTAGTAAAACGAGAACTTGGCAGCATAGTAAGATCCTCTGCCGATTTCTGAAGCGCGCTCAGGGAGAAGACAAATTCGTTGTGAGCAAGCAAGGTCACGTCTCCAGTATGTCCTAATAATGGGCAAATCCGGAATTTCCTGCTTATCAGGATCAATTTTGAAGATCTCTAAGAGCGCTGCACTTGGTTCATAAACGCTTTTTGCTTCCTGCTTTTCTTCATCCAGAGGTTTCTGCTCAGCAACACTTTCCGGCTCGTCAGCGATTTCTTTAATCTCAATTGGAGAGGTCTTGATTTTGGAGAGTATATTCAGGACTTTCACATAAATTTTGATTTTTTTCGACTCTTCCAAAGGCTGGGCAGCTTCCAGATATGCTCCCAACATTTTAGCCTGTGCAAGGAATGTCTTATTGATAACAAGCTCGCTATGCAGATCCATGATTTCAAGCAATAGCTCTACAGAGCTTTTCTGGACGGCTTGTGCGCATTCAGCGTCTGCCGCGAATAACATTAAGACCAATGGGAAACTCAAAGCAAGCGTTATAGAATGAATTCTGGTCGTTTTTGTAACATTCATAGTCTATCCCCTTTCAATTTATTTATCTTCTGGTTCGATTTGCTTTTCTTTTCTCTTGATAAGTTCTGATTTTTTCGGCTCATTCACTTCCCCCGCTGTTTCCTCTGGGGTGATTGTTCTTTCAGGAATCTTGAAAATAGGGGATATTTTCGGTCGATTAACATCTCCTTCTATTTCCTCCGGTTGAATCAATTCTTCGCCTCTACCGATTATAGGCGGGGGTTCTGCATGTAATTGTTTTGAACCTGGAGTGTTGTAATCTACTATCGAAGGACTATTGGGACCTGTAGTTGTAATCGCAGGAGAAAAATCCCCGCTTATTTCAGGTTTATTGGAGATCGTTGTGCCTACATCTGAACGGCCGTCTGATTTATTAACGTAGAGAATAATTAACCAGCCTACTATTGACACGAGTAAAAGCACACCAGCACCTATCAATGCAGCTTGGATTGTACGGCTTTGGTACCACTTTTCGCCATCACTCTTAACATACACCTTCTCTTTCTCAGAAATAGCACATTGGATTTCTATTTTTTCCTTGCTCTTTCCCATTTCGCCAATGATACCATTTTCATACTGTTCCAATATACCTTTTTGGGCTAAATTGCCCTCAACTAACCACGCGGTGGTTTTGGGGATTAACTTTTCATACTCTCCTTCCACCACACTTAGCAATTTGTCTTTGAAAGCGCTTAATGGGATATGACTGAAGTCTTGTTTCAATGCTCTTACAATGTAGTCTATCAAGTTATCTACATACTTAAACTCAGTATGCAATTGCTTACTAACCCTAACGGTGCTGTTGAATAGTTTACGACTAATGAAATCCTGGGATATCTCAGCTATCTTATGATCAAGATCGCTCTTGGATTCTGACCAATATTTCTTTACCAACAACTCAACAACGTCGTCGCAATTATTCTGTCGAGTGTTTTTCATCTGCTGTTTTTTCCCTTCTAATTCTCGCGGCCAACCCGATTTATAAATTATAACCTTTTTGCCTTCAGGGTAAAGAGTAATTTTCGAGGTTTATGGTTCGATTCCCATCCACTAAACGCTATACTCTATATGTTGACCTTGCCGGGCGATTCGGGTATTATTCTACAGGATGCCAAGTTGGCTAAAATTATGGGGATAATCGGTTAATAATATAGAGGAAATATACTATGTATAAAATCTTTATGCTAATCGCTATACCTGCCCTGATAATCGGATGGATAGCATACGCATATTGGATGCGTAAAATCTGTGAGGAAGAGAAACAACAGCCAAAACAAATATCACAACGTCTTAAGCAAACAAGAAGCGAGGTCACTGATTACGCACAGAAACTGAAGGACTTTAAGAAACCAACTCGTAAACCACCAGACCAGGATGACCAGGCATAAAATAAAGCAACTATAAGGATAAAAAAATGGCTGAATTTATGTCAGAAGATTTTCTTCTTCAAACCGAGACCGCCAAGATTTTCTATCACGAGCATGCAAAGAAGATGCCTATCTATGACTATCACTGTCACCTGCCGGCCGACCAAATCGCCGCCGACCATCGCTTCGAGAACCTTACGCAGGCCTGGCTCTACGGCGACCATTACAAATGGCGGGCAATGAGGGCCAACGGGATAGCGGAGAAATATATCACCGGCGATGCAGATGATTACGAAAAGTTCGAGAAATGGGCACAAACCGTTCCATACTGCATCCGAAATCCGCTCTATCACTGGACGCATCTGGAGCTGAAAAATCCCTTCGGCGTAAAAGACAAACTATTAGGTCCTGACACCGCTAAGGAAATTTACGAGACCTGCAGCGAGATGTTAAGGACGCCGGAATTCAGCGTCCGCAACATAATGCGCAAAGCCAACGTCAAGTTGGTCTGCACGACCGAAGGGCCGCTCGATTCATTAGAGCATCATAAGAAAATTCGAGCCGACGGCTTTGAAATCAAAGTTCACACCGCCTTTCGGCCGGACAAGGCAATGGCCGTCGAGGACATTACAGCCCTGAACGTATTTATCGACAAGCTCGAAGCAATCTGCGATATGGAAATAGCCGGCTTCCACTTGTATATCGAAGCAATCCGCAAACGCCACGATTATTTCCACGAAAACGGCTGTCGGCTCTCCGACCATGGATTAGATACCGTTTACGCCGAGGATTATACCGAAAAGGAAATCGAAAAGATATTTGACAGGATAAGGTCAGGCAAAGATTTGGATTTGTCACAGCGCCTCAAATTCAAATCGGCGATGATGGTCGAATTCGCCCTGATAGACTACGGAACGGGCTGGGTCCAGCAGCTCCACTTAGGGGCGCTTAGAAATAACAGCACACGGATGTTCAAAGTCATAGGCCCGGATATCGGATGCGATTCGATAGGTGATTTCGAGATGGCCAGACCGCTTTCAAAATTCCTCGACCGGCTGGACATGAACAACACACTGCCCAAAACGATTCTCTACAACCTCAATCCGAGGGACAACGCCTTGTGTGCGACTATGGTCGGCAACTTTCAGGACGGCTCAGTGCCCGGCAAAATGCAATACGGCTCGGCGTGGTGGTTCCTCGACCAAAAAGACGGCATGGAAGAGCAAATTAACGTGCTCTCGAATATGGGACTGCTCAGCCGATTCGTCGGCATGCTGACGGATTCGCGAAGCTTCCTGTCGTATCCGAGACACGAATATTTCCGCAGAATACTTTGCAATATGCTGGCTTCCGACGTCGAAGCGGGCCTGCTGCCGAACGATTTGGACCTGCTTGGAAAAATGGTTGAGGATATCTGCTTCAACAACGCCAAAAAATATTTCCCAATGGAACTGGATATTAAACAAACTTAGGGACTTCACAAGGATTCCCCGCTACGGCCTCGGCCTTCCCGGCTACGGCCTCGGCCTTCGCAGAGACAAGAAGCCTATGGAAAAATCCCTAAGTTTGAGAAAGTTTTTCCTTGACGGCAAGGCATCTAATTTGGTACAAATAATATTGACGAGTCTGTGGAGTTTGGGTTTTCGCTCGCACCTGCCTGCACCTGTCGGTAACGCAGGCACAGGTGCGGTTGCGCGAGTGCAGGCGGCAGGCGAAATTGTTAGAGTCTTTTTTAGGTAGGTTACTGAGTGAGGTGCTGGATTTCAAATAAGAGCTTTGTGCCTCGAAGTTGAATTTTTTTAATAAGGAGGAGCATTATCATGAGAGCGTTTTCTAAACTTCCGCCGTTCTGTTTTTTCTTGATGTTGTCGTTTTTTCATACTTTCGCTGCCAGTGCTGCGGTGCAGCCCCATGGCGGTATGATGCGTTACCCGGATGTCAGCTCGACCCATATCGTGTTTGTCTATGCAGACGACATCTGGGTGGTCCCGCGTTCGGGCGGAGCAGCGTCCCCGTTGGCAAGTCCTCCCGGCGGAGAAACATTTCCGCGATTCAGTCCGGATGGACGCACTATTGCATTCAACGGGAACTATGACGGGAACAATGATATCTACACGGTAGCCGTCGAAGGAGGAATCCCGCAGCGGGTAACTTATCATTCCAGTGGTGAGCGTCTGTGCGACTGGTCTTTCGACAACCGGCTCGTGTTTGCGATGAGCGGACTGGGGGGACTTGGTCGGCAGGCACAATTGTTCACCGTACAGAAAGCCGGCGGTTTGCCGAATCGATTGCCGGTGCCTTACGGCGGGTACGGGACCATTTCGGGTGACGGCCAATGGCTCGCCTATACGCCGCGCAATCGCGACTTCAGGTCATGGAAGCGTTACCGCGGAGGTTGGGCCTCGGACATCTGGCTTTTCCACCTGGAAAACCATACTTCAAAAAAGATTACCGATTGGGAAGGCACCGATACCATTCCCATGTGGCAAGGCAGAAAGCTCTATTACCTTTCGGACGCCGGAGCGCATCATCGTCTTAACATTTGGTGCTATGATATTGAGACTAAAGAAAGAAAGCAGATTACCCGCTTCAAGGATTACGATGTGAAATGGCCTTCAAATGGTCCCGGGCCAAATGGCGAAGGCGAGATAATTTTTGAATACAATGCCAAACTTTACCTGCTGAATTTGGCTTCCGAGCAGGCGGCCCCCGTTAATATCTCGGTTCCCGGCGCTCGCCCGAAGCTCCGCCCGATTCGCAAGGACGTCAGCGGGCGACTATCAAGCTGGTATCCCTCTCCCAAAGCCAAACGTGTCCTGGTGCAAAGTCGCGGCGATATCTGGACTTTACCCGCCAAGAACGGCACGCCTCGCAACCTCACCCGCACGAGCGGTATCGCCGAACGCGGGCCTTCCTGGAGTCCGGACGGAAAATGGCTCACCTACTTTTCAGATGAATCCGGCGAAAACGAGCTTATTATTCGCCCAGCCGATGGTCAAGGCAAACCCCAAACCGTCACGTCCATGGGGCCGGGCTACCGTTATC
>JAUWBX010000349.1 GCA_030609625.1 Phycisphaerae bacterium | reverse complement strand
GTATTTCAGGACTGTCACAACAAACTGCCTGTCTTTGAGAAGCTTCTTGAGCAGCTTGGTCTTTCGCCGGACAAGGTAGCTTACATCGGAGATGATTTGACGGATTTGCCGGTCATAAGGTATGCTGGGTTTGGGGTGGCTGTTGCCAATGCGGTTGATGAAGTTAAACAATATGCTGATTACGTAACGACTCGCCCCGGCGGCAGTGGTGCTGTACGGGAAGTAATAGAATACATTCTAAAAAATAGCGGCAGATGGCAGAAGCTTATGGCAAGATACCTGCCATCAGAAAATAGTGGACAGAAGGAGTAGCAGAAAACGCAAAACTATAGCATAATGCGAAAAATAGAGTGAGAAAGTGCCTAAAGTTTGGAGTGACTAAAGTGCCTAAAGTTATTTGTTTTTTTAACTTTAGCTCACTTTAGCTCACTTTAGGCACTTTAGTTCACTTTAGTTCACTTGATATTGTTTCGGATTTCGATATTCGAATTTAAGATTTGTAAATAAATGGGCTTTAGTTTACGAAAATTCGTTATAGGTTTTATTTCGCTGGCGGCTGTACTTGTAATATATCTGCTCTATAGCAGTGTAAGCAAAACACCTCCGATAGATACCGGTACAGGGGCCGAATTCGTTGGCGCTGTTGCCGACAGCAACCTCGGCGGGTTTGACAGTAAAGTTGGGATGCTCGGTGAGGTTGGGGTTGAAACCATCCAAAAGGCCAAATACATAAACTACAACAAGAATCAAGAAGTTGAGCGTGAATGGGGGTTCGAGAGACTTCTGCACGAGGTAAGAGATATATGGGAAATTGAAAAGCCGTATATGAATATTTATCGGCGCAATTTCAAATGCTACATCACGGCTGATATTGGGGAGGTCCAGGTCGAAACCGCTGTGGGCAAGTCAACTCCGAAGGATGCAACATTTACCGGGAATGTAGTTGTCCATATTCTGCCTGCGGGCCCGGGCAACATCAAAGAGAGCCGTATTTATCTTGACGACATTATTTTTCTCAGCGAGAAGTCACAACTTTCAACGGCCAATTCGGTCAAATTCGTTTCAGAAGATACCCGGATGCTCGGCACCGGGCTGGAGCTTGTTTATGATGACGAGCTGGAGCGGCTTGAATATTTGAGAATAATTGATTTGGAGTCTCTGCGTATAAAAAGCTCGCAGACGGCTTTCCTGTCGAGCGCGAAAAAACAGGCAAAAGAACAGCCGCCTGACAAACCCGCTGATACTCCCGGCCGGGCCAAAACACAGAAGCCGGATGAACCTGCTGTAGCTATTGATAAGGGAGAAGTACAGACCTCGCTCGCTCGACCGGAAATTGAGCAAGCAAAAGCCCGCCCTGAGCGCAGCCGAAGGGGCGAATACTATAAATGTGTCTTTAGTAAAAATGTGCTCATTGACAGTCCCGAGCAACTGGTTTTTGCTCACGATAAAATTTCAATCAACGACATCTTCTGGTCAAAGGCCTCAAGCAGCCAATCTAATGAAGCCGGCGCCGGAACTGCTGAACAAGACCGGCAAGAAGCAGGAGCTGCCGAACAGAGTCCGCAAAGTCCAGATGACGCCAACGCAAACAATGTTACTGCTGCGAAGCAGAACGAGCCGAACGAATCACCTCAACAGTTTGAAGATATTGTTGTAACCTGTGACAATGGTTTCATCGTTGTGCCGATGGATTCTACAAGAACTAACAAAGATTTTGGTAAATCCAGTCCCGAGGGGGCGATTGTAACCGGCACAGAGAGGCCCAAAGAGTTGGAAGATGCTAATGACCGAACTACATTTTTAGCCCGGATAATCGATTATAGCGCATCTACCGATGATACCGTTGTCGTTGGCGCATCAGAGCTTAAATTTTACACTAATGATTTATTTCAGACTGAGCCTAACCAAAGTAAGGTGCCTGCCTTGGTGCCGGTAAAAGTAACCTCTCAGAAACTTCTCAGGTTTTTGCCGGCCTCAAATCAGGTTATCTTCGAGGGCGATTGCGTGTGCGAAATGCTTCGGGATGACCCCAACGGCCTTCGGCGGTACGTGGTTTCAGGACAGAGGTTTACGGTAGATTTATCGCCGGACAAAGATAAGAAGTCCTCGGATTCAAGCCCGCAGATTAAACATTTCACTGCCGACGGCGGCGTGGTAAAGCTTGCAACTATCAAAACGGCAGAGGAAAAAGTGTTGGGCGGTGTTGAGCTGAAATGTCTCAAGTTCGAGTATGACACTGTGCGACAGTCGTTTTTAGCGACCGGGCCCGGCTTAATAAAACTCGATAACTCCAATATCCCGGAGCCGAATTCGCAGCCGGATAGGTTCAGCCTGAACAAGCCGTGCTGGGCGTTTATAGAAGACTTCCAGACGCTGGTATATTCCTTCCAGACAAATCAGCTTGTTGTTGATGCCGCCTCACAGGGCCTGCTAACTGTTAATTACTTCCCCATTGTCAACGGTCAGGTTCAATATGACCGGCAAGCTACTGTCACTACCCCTCAGGTGCAGGCCAATCTTATTAAAACCGCCGAAGGTAAATTTATACTTTCGGCACTCAGCGCCACAGGCGGGATTACTTATAAAGACCAGGATAAGGAATTCGACGGCAGCAAATTATTCTACGACGCCAAAAAGTCTGTAGTTACCGTCCACGGCGATGAGCTCCAGCCGTGCCACTTCAACGGCGCTCCTGTTGATGCAATCGAGTGGAACTTAAAGACCAACAGAATCAAATTTGAAATCAGCGGCCCCGGCGCATTGCAGATGAGATGATAGCGGCAAGCAAAAGCAAAACGCTTATCAGGAACAAAGCTGTTGTAAATCGTCTATACTCAATTCGTTCAGCCGAGCGACAATTTTCTCAGCCATGCTCAACTGCTCGGCATCGTAGGAGTTTGTAACGGCTATAGTGTGCATTCCCGCTGCTTTGGCAGCTTCCAGCCCCCAGTGTGAATCTTCTATCACGATACACTGGTTACCTTTAATGGCCTCTTCACGGTTCTCGTTGAGTCGTTGCAGAGTCAGCAGAAATCCTTCCGGATGGGGCTTGCCTTTTTTTACGTGGTCGGCGGCGACTATCACTTCGAACAAATGGCGCAGCCGGGCCTCTTCCAATACCATTTCGACCTCTGTCAGAAGTGATCCGGAACATATCGCCATTGGTACATTGTTTTGTTCGAGCATTTTCAGGAAATCACGCACACCTTCGATTATCCTGCCTTCGGTTTTAGCTAATCGCTCGAATATCTTCTTTTTTTGGTTTACGAGATTGCCGATTTGCTGCTCGCCTATTTTGAGCAGGCCCTGATGTATCAGCAGCTTATAACAATCAGCGTCATTGAAGCCCAGATACGTTTTGTAATAATTTTTTATTGTTATCTCGATACCGTATTGGGCCAGCATCTGATTAAAAGCGCGGAAATGTAAAATCTCCGAATCGGTTATTACGCCATCGAAATCAAATATAACAGATTTGAGCATAAAATTTTATTGGTTCCCAATATCCTCCAATTTTGTAATCCATTCGTTAAAATGCGGACATTCCTGACGCATTTTTCTAAGTCCAATCTTACGAGCTGCTATAATACCATCTACCGTTTTCACATAATTTTCAATGTGTTGTTTTATTCGTCGGGAAAGACAAGTATTATAATTATCATTAATCTCTTCAGGACATGAAAACGACTGCAGGACACACTCAAGCTGAGCAGAAACTTTCGACTTCCTCGCGCTCTCGGCTAGTCCTTAAACAAGCGAACGCCGTTTGTTTTTTGAAAGTTGGGCGGACTGATTTTTTCGGCGCAGCAAATCTCTGTCAGCCAGTAGCGGCCTAAAAAAGTTCCAAATTTTAACTTCATCATATTGTTACCGGCCTTCCA
>JAUWBX010000399.1 GCA_030609625.1 Phycisphaerae bacterium | reverse complement strand
TCTCACATTTTTGAAGAAGCTGTTTTGCCTCGGCCATAACGTCAGAGCCAGATGTCTTAGCTGCGCTCTTGAGTTCCTTGGAGAGCTTTTTGTTGTCCTTTATCAACTGGCCTACCCTGTCAACAAGCGCCTCGGAGGGGACCTTCAACATCGCTGAAAGCTCATCGACGATGTCGCTTGCTTTTTCGAGACAGGCGTTAAGGCCGGTGCCGGTAAGGGCGGTAATCCTGCGAACGCCTGCGGAGATGCTCTCTTCTTTGATTATCTTAAAGCCGCCTATTTGTCCCGTATTATCGCAGTGCGTCCCACCGCAGAATTCTCGCGAAAAAGCTTCTTCAAGCAGTTTTTCGTTTGCTGCACCGATAGCCACTACCCGGACCTCATTTCCATACTTTTCACCGAACAGTGCCATAGCCCCCAGTTTTTCCGCCTCCGACCTTGGCATCACCACACAGGTTAATGGCAGGTCGGAGGCGATTTTTTCTCTGACCAAATCCTCTACCTTTTTTAGCTCCTTTGTGGTTGGTGCTTTGGGATAGGTAAAGTCGAATCTCAAATAGTCTGGGCCGACATAACTGCCCTGCTGGGCCACTGATTTGCCGAGCGCCTCCTGCAGCGCCCACTGAAGCAGGTGGGTGGCGGTATGGTTTTTCTTTGTTGCAGCTCTGTCTTTGCTAACAATAGCTGTAACTTTGTCACTTTCATCAAATGCACCAGAGATCATCTTTCCCACATGATAGATGATATCTCCTAATCCATAAATAGCTTCATCAACAACGAATTTTCCTCTATAGGATTGTATGACACCGTGGTCGCCAACTTGCCCTCCCCTATTTGCATAAAAACAAGTTTTATCCAGAGTTATTGCACCTTCCATTTTCGCTTCAATACAATTTTCCCTCTTGGAACTACCTTTGTGAAAAATATCAACGATGTTGCTTTCAAGATGGTCGGTTTCATATTTATATTTATCTTCAGTCTTACCTGAACCGCTAAAATATTTCATAGCAGCACCAACTAAATAGTCTGCCCTTGCGCGCTGACGTTGGGCTTCCATTAATTCGTTAAACTTAGCTGTATCGACTTTCAGCCTGCGTTCTTCGGCCATAAGCTCGGTCAAATCAAGCGGAAAGCCGTATGTATCATAGAGTTGGAAGGCATCTTCGCCGTTGATAATCTTCTTTATTGATTGTTGTGCCCGCCCGGCGGCGGTGTTGAAGATTTCGATGCCTCTGTCAAGTGTTCTGCCGAAGCCGGTCTCTTCGGATTCGATTACCGTTGAGACGTAGTCTGCCCTTTCGGTTATTTCGCTGAACGCGTCACCCAGACAATCGACGACTACCGGCACAAGTTTGTAAATAAACGGCTCGTGCATTCCTAATTCTCTGCCGAACCTCGAAGCCCGACGAAGTATTCGGCGAATCACGTATCCCCGGCCTTCGTTAGAGGGAATCGCTCCGTCGGTTATCGCAAAGACAAGTGAACGAATATGGTCGGCTATTACCCTGAAAGCATTGTCGGTTTTGCTGCCGAGCTTCGATGTATATTTGTGGCCGGTGATGTCGCTGGTGTAATCGATTATGGGCATAAATAAATCGGTATCGTAGTTGCTCTTTTTGTTCTGCAGCACCGCTACGATTCTTTCCAGACCTGCACCGGTGTCAACGTATCTGGCTGAAAGCGGCACGAGCTTGTTCTCAGGCAGACGATTGAACTGTATGAAGACAAGATTCCATAGCTCGATGTATCTTGCGCAGCCGGCGTTGACCCGGCATTTATGGCCCGGGACGTTTTTCATATCGCACATCTCAGGGCCGAGGTCGATGTGTATTTCACTGCAAGGCCCACAGGGGCCGGTCTCACCCATTTCCCAGAAGTTATCTTTTTTGCTGCAAGCAAGGACCCTCTCGGCGGGTATTGGAGTTACTTTGGTCCATAAGTTCGCGGCCTCTTCATCTTCAGGCAGCCCGTCGGCATGGTCGCCTCCAAAAACCGTCACCCACAATCGGTCCGGCTCGATGCCCCAAACGTCTGTAAGAAGCTCCCAGGCCCATTGGATTGCCTCGGCCTTGAAATAATCATCGAATGACCAGTTGCCTAACATTTCAAAAAAGGTGTGGTGATAGGTATCTTTGCCAACTTCTTCAAGGTCGTTGTGTTTGCCGCTGACCCGCAGGCATTTTTGAGTGTTCGCCACACGGGAATACTGGGGGGGCACCAAACCGATGAAAATATCCTTGAACTGATTCATTCCCGCATTGGCAAAAAGCAGGCTCTCGTCACCGATGGGGACTATGGGTGAGCTGGGGACGAATTCGTGGCCTTTGCTTTTGAAAAAATCTATAAAGCCGTTTCTTATTTGCTTTGCACTTAGCACAATAACATTCACATTTTACTTTTTACTTACTCTTTGCTTTGTACTTCTAAAAGGCCTTTTGCAACGAGGACTTTGTTTTTTAATTCCTCGCATAAATCTTTGTTTTCAATGAGGAATTTTTTGGCGTTCTCTCTACCCTGTCCAAGCCGCATACTGCCGTAGTTTAGCCAGGCGCCGCTTTTTTCGACGACCTCACAGCCGGCGGCCAGGTCGAGTAAATCGCCTTCATAGCTGATTCCTCTGTCAAACATAATATCGAACTCCGCGTCGCGGAAGGGCGGTGCGATTTTGTTCTTTACGACCCTGGCCCTGACCCTGGAGCCGATGGCGCCGGTGCCGTCCTTTATGGTTGATATTCGTCTCAGGTCGATTCGGACGGAGGTGTAAAATTTCAGCGCCCTTCCGCCGGGTGTGGTTTCCGGGTTGCCGAACATAACGCCGATTTTCATACGGATTTGATTTATGAAGATAAGGGCGGTTTTGCTCTTGCCAATGATACCGGTAAGCTTTCGCATCGCCTGGCTCATTAATCTTGCCTGCCGTCCCACGTGCACGTCGCCCATATCGCCTTCAATTTCTGCCTTAGGTGTCAGTGCGGCGACCGAGTCAATAACTATGACGTCGATGGAATTGGAGCTTATCAGCATCTCGGTGATGTTAAGGGCCTGCTCGCCGGTGTCGGGCTGGCTGACCAACATGCTGCTGACATCGACACCGAGTCTTTTGGCCCAGGTCGTATCCAGGGCGTGTTCGGCATCGATGAACGCCGCCACGCCACCTGCCCGCTGGGCGCTGGCAATGACGTGAAGTGCCAGTGTCGTTTTGCCGGACGACTCCGGCCCGAACAATTCGGCAACCCTGCCGCGCGGGATGCCGGCACCGCCGAGAGCTAAATCCAGTGACAATGAGCCGGTGGGTATGCCCTCAATCCTGGCGTATAGGTGCTCGTCCATTTGCATAATCGCGCCCTGGCCGTATTGCTTTTCTATCTGTGCGATTACGCGCTGCAGAGCGGTTTCCTTGCCGGTCGCTGCGGGCTTCAAACGCTCTATCTTGCCTTTGGATGTTGCCTGGGTTCTTTTTGTTTTTGTCATTTTTCTTTTCTCCTAT
>JAUWBX010000184.1 GCA_030609625.1 Phycisphaerae bacterium | reverse complement strand
GGATGAGCAGTGTAGGTGGGTATGGCAGAACGGACGTAAGAGGCAGTGACAGGAGCGGCGAAATGGGCGGGTTCGGCGGCGGAATGGGTGGGAGGTATAGAACAAACGGGCCTGCTCTGAATCTCAAAGGCCCAGCCTTTAGAGGAACTCCGCGGTCGTCCAGGTCAATAAAATCAGGGGCCTTGCATCAGGGCGTCCAAGACGGTATCGCGCGGCGGATACCTGCTGAAATAATCAATGTTACGGCGGATGAGCTATGGGTAATTGCCCGGCCTGAGACGCAGGCAGTCCCTGCTGATGAGGATAAACCCGGCTGCGGCGCTATGTTAGCTAAGCTGCCGAAAAAAGATAAGGAAATCCCCCTGCCCCTCAAGCATACCGACGTTAAGGGACAAATCAGCGGCTACATCGCCACCGTTGATGTTACCCAGCAGTTCCATAACCCCTACGACCAAAAGATTGAAGCGGTGTATGTATTTCCGCTGCCGCAGAACGCGGCGATTAACGAGTTCATTATGACAATTGGCGAACGCCGAATCCGCGGTATCATTCGCGAGCGCAAAGAAGCCGAAAGGATTTACCAGGAAGCCAGGAGACAAGGGTATGTCGCTTCGCTTCTTACTCAGGAGCGGCCCAACATCTTCACGCAAAAGGTCGCCAACATTGAGCCGGGAAAAAACATCGACATCAATATCAAGTATTTCAACACCTTAGCCTATGTGGACGGCTGGTATGAGTTCGTCTTTCCTATGGTCGTTGGGCCAAGATTTAACCCTCCCGGCTACACCGATGGCGTCGGCGCCGTTGCCCGCGGCAAAGCCGGCATCTCAGGCCAGAAAACTGAGGTCCAGTACTTAAAACCCGGCGAGCGCAGCGGCCATGATATTGCCGTTACGGTTGACGTTGACGCCGGCGTGGTCATCGAAGAAGTGGCCTGCACAAGCCACGTTATTACCAAAACCTTTGCCACACCCGAAAAGCTGACGGTCAAGCTCAGCAGTCTCGACAGTATTCCCAATAAGGACTTCGTCCTTCGCTACAAGGTAGCAGGCAAAACCGTAAAGTCAGCCCTGGTAACACACCACGACAAACGGGGCGGATTCTTCACACTGATGCTGTATCCGCCGGAAAGTCTTTCGTACCTGAAGCGTGCCCCGATGGAGATGATATTCGTCCTCGATTGCTCCGGCAGTATGAGAGGCAAACCCATCGCCAAGGCCAAGCAGGCGATTACACGTGCTCTTAGAAAACTACAGCCGAACGACACTTTCCAGATAATTCGTTTTTCAAACAATGCCTCGCAGCTCGGTCCCCATCCCATTCCCGCAACGCCGGCCAACATCCGCAAGGGGCTCAACTACGTCGAATCCTTACACGGCAGCGGCGGGACTATGATGATTGAGGGCATAAAGGCCGCCTTAGACTTCGCCCACGACCCACACAGATTTCGTCTGGTCTCCTTTATGACGGACGGCTACATCGGCAACGAAGTCGAAATTCTCGCAGCGGTCCACCAACGCCTCGGCGCAAGCCGAATTTTCAGTTTCGGCGTCGGCTCGTCCGTCAACCGATACCTGCTTGACAGAATGGCCAAACTTGGAAAAGGCGCCGTCGCCTATATCGGCCTGGACGAGAACGCCGGAGGCGTCGTTGACCTGTTCTACGAGCGCATCAGCCATCCGGCCCTTACCGACATAACAATCGACTGGGGTAATATGCAGGTTACAGATGTGTACCCCCACCGCATTCGTGACCTCTTTGTCGGTCGTCCCGTAATTCTCACCGGCAAATTCGAAGGCCTGCGCAGCACAACCATTCGCGTTACCGGCAAAGTTGGCGACCTGACTCAGGAAATCGCTATCGGTGTCAACCTCGATGATTCCGCCGTTACTCATCCGGGCATCGCCTGCGTATGGGCCCGCAAAAAAATCGAGACCTTAGCTAATCAAGCCACCTACGACAACAATCCAGACCTGCCGCAGGAAATCAAGCAGGTAGCCCTTGAGTATGGCCTGATGTCGGCCTACACAGCCTTCATCGCCGTCGATTCTTCCAGACAGACTATCGGCGACCATGGCATCACCGTAGCCGTCCCTGTACCGGTCCCCGATGGCGTGCGGTACGATACTACTGTTCAAAACTAAACGGATAGCTGTTGGGCGAGAAGTCCTGCCGGATTGTACGCAGGCGACTCAATACTCAAAGGCCTCCCCTGGTGGGTTTAACACGGATTCGAGCATATCGCAGAAAATAGCTATCCACAAAAAATTCTGGATTTTTAACCGGTCGTTCATAAGCTCCTCATCTGGTATGAGATTTTTCATACACGATATCTACCGAGCTTCTAATTCATTAGTCAACTTGACTGACTTTAAAACTGTCATGCTGAGCGAAGCGAAGCATCTGGCCTTAGAACAAGATTTTGTCCCGTTCCGAGTGTGAGATTCTTCGCTGCGCTCAGAATGACAAGTTGCATATGCTTTTGTCAAAGCTATACTTATGTAAAAACCAGTCAAGTTGAGTTATTAGTATGTAAAATCTGCCTGACAAACGCAACCACACCAGAATAACAAATGTCAACAAAATAGGTTGGAATTGAGGAGGTGATTCAGGTATTATGATGACTTAAAAGTCCAGAGAACATGGTTAATCAAGACTAATAGGAGCAAGAGCATGGTAAAATTAGGTATGCACGTAGATAATTGGCGGCACTTCGACGTGTCGTACGAGGTCCCTTGTCAGGTCGCTAAGGACCATGATATGGAATACGTGGAGTTCGGTACGATCGACGGGGACTACTTTGTTCAGGCGTTAGGGTATAATCCCCACATACCGCTTCATTCCGACCCGATGATACTCAAGCAATACTTAGACTCAATGGGCTTGAAGGTCTCGCAGCTCGATGCGGCCTACCCGATGTCGTCTCCAGAGGGTCAGCACCGCGGTATCGGCTACACGATTCGAAGCATTCAGTTCGCTAAGGCGATTGAATGCCCATGCGTGGACACTACTGACGGCGGCCGCAAGCCAAAGGGATACAGCGATGACGAAGTAATGGCCCTCATAAAGCAGTACTATCGTGTAGTGCTGGAATGGGCTGAAAATTACGACATTATCATCAATGTCGAGCCGCACGGTCCTTACACGACCAATCCGGATACTATGGAGCAAATCCTGAGCTTTTTCGACTCGCCCTATTTGAGACTAAACTTTGATACAGGCAATACGTTCATCGCCGGGCAAGACCCGGTGAAGTTCCTCCGACGGTTCCGAGACAAATTATCGCACTGCCACATCAAGGACGTCAGCGAAGAACTTGCAAAGGCTGTACGGGGCGGACAGACAGGAATTGCCTCGTCTGTGGTGAGTATCGGTGAAGGGGTCAACGCTGACAATATAGCCGGGTGTATCGAGCTGCTGAAGGAAATCGACTGGGATGGCGTTCTCTCCATAGAATGCGAAGCAGCGCCTGGTAAGATTGAGCAGAGCATCGAGTGGCTGCGCAGCGAAATCTCCCGATAGAAAATTGTGCCTTGTGTATGCTAAGGGGTGCTGATATGAAGAATCAAAAGGGGAATACCCAAAAGCAAAGAAGCAGAATCTCCCGCCGAGTTTTCATAAGCGGTTCCGCTGCGGCGGCAGCGATTACTATCGTACCCAGGTATGTCCTCGGAGGTGCAGGCAATATACCTCCGAGCGAAAAACTCAACATAGCCGGTATCGGAGTAGGAGGACAGGGAAGATGGGACCTGGACAATGTGAGCAGCGAGAACATTGTGGCTTTGTGTGATGTGGATTGGGAGCGGGCGGCAGACACTTTCAAACATTATCCAAAAGCAAGAAGATACCGCGATTTTCGGAAGATGTTAGAAAAGGAAAAAAACATTGATGCGGTGGTAGTTGCCACGCCGGACCATACTCACGCTGTCGCCACAATGACGGCTATCAAAATGGAAAAGCACGTCTATTGCGAGAAACCACTGACTCGAACGGTATATGAGGCGCGTGCTGTAGCTAAAGCGGCCCATGAAGCCGGCGTCACAACTCAGATGGGAAACCAGGGTATGGCATTCGAGGGAAACCGCCTTATTAACGAATGGCTCTGGGATGGGGCCATCGGTCCGGTACGCGAGGTACACGCGTGGTCTGACCGGCCAACGCATCGCGGACAACTATTTTGGGCCCAGGGGATTGAGAGGCCTAAAGATAAACCACCTGTTCCTTCAACCCTAAGTTGGGACTTGTGGCTGGGTCCTGCGCCCTACAGACCTTATCACCCGGCCTATGTACCCTTCAAATGGCGAGGGTGGTGGGATTTTGGGTCGGGAGGATTGGGTGATATGGGCATTCACAATTTAGCTCCGGTTTTCTCCGCTCTAAAACTCGGGGCTCCGAGAAGCGTACATTCCAGTTCGACGTTGGTTTATAAGGAGACTCTGCCTCTGGCTTCGGCGGTTCACTATGAGTTCCCGGCCCGCAAGGATATGCCGCCAGTAAAGCTGCATTGGTACGACGGCGGGATTATACCTCCGCGTCCTGACGAGTTGGAAGATGAAAGAGAGTTATCGCGCGAGGATGGCTTGATCTTCGTAGGCGACAAAGGCAAGATATATGTCGAAGGCTGGGGCGGTAACAGCCCTCGGTTGATACCTGAAGCGAAAATGAAGGCCTACAAGCGGCCGCCCAAAACGCTTCGGCGTTCAATCGGCCATCACAAAGAGTGGATTCAGGCCTGTAAGACAGGCAGTCAAACGCGTTCGGCCTTTGATTTTGCAGGACCTTTGACAGAAACGGTTTTGTTGGGAACGGTCTCGGTTCGGATGGGTGGGAAGAAATTGACCTGGGACAGTCAAGATATGAAGATTACAAACCTGCCGGAGGCCAATAAGTATCTGCATTATAAATATCGTCCAGGATGGACATTGTAGTGCTCTGTCATGTTTGATTTGAGAAATTGTCATTCCGAGTGGAGCGTAGCGGAGTCGAGGAATCTATTTTATTGATGTTTGAATATACAATGGAACAAACGTATTGTCACTCCTGCGTAAGCAGGAGTCCAGGAAACACTGATGAGATGGCTGGATTCCCGCTCCTTCGGCTATGCTCAGGACAGGTTTCGCGGGAATGACACCTCTGTTCTTGTTTGTATAGTAACGTTCCATTTAATATTCAAAAGTCCATAATAGACCCCTCGGCTTCGCTCGGGGTGACAACATTTTGTCAAATCGCAATACATCTGTGACAAAGCAGTAGGTCTCGTTTTGCTGAGAAATAAAGATTAGAACAATAAGGAGGTAGATTTATTATGCCGGGCAAGGGAAGGGTTAAAGTCGGGATTATTGGGTCACAGTTTGAAGCAGGCATTCATGCCGAATCGTTTCGAGTTTTGCCTGATGAGGCGGAAGTAGTTGCAGTCGCCTCTCCTACACCAGGCAACGCCCAAAAGTTGGCGGATAAGTATGGTATTGCCCGCGTCTTTACGGACTACAAGCAGATGCTCGCTG
>JAUWBX010000047.1 GCA_030609625.1 Phycisphaerae bacterium | reverse complement strand
GTCCATCCGGGAGAGGAGTTCGGGCCGATGAAGATTGTCGTGCGCGAGCTTTTGCTCAAGGCGTTATGAGAGCGTTCGCGAAACAACTCAAATATAACTGCACGCCCCCCAGGGCAGGCCTGGGGGCTAAATATTTTTGAGATTGCCGCATCGTGATTCGAATTGCGTATAAATGAGAACCCCCTGCAGTGCAGGGGGCTAACTATTTTTTGCGATGTGGTCAGGTTGAAGATTCTGCCGGGGCCTCATCCTGGATGTAGTCTTTTACACGATAGCGTTTAGCGACTGGAATAAATAGTATTGCTGTGACCAGCATCGCGATTGTGAAGAACCAGTAGTAGCTGGGCCCGGCAAGCTTGCTGGAGCCGTCTTCATTTATAATTATGACATTGACCACGGCGGTGAAGGCATTTCCGAGTGAAATCGACAGGAGAAAGACTGCCATAATAAAAGACTTCATCTTCTTTGTCGCCTGCGTATATGAGAACTCCAGACAGGTGATTGAGATCATTATCTCTGCGGCAGTTAGAATGACATAGGCGAAGAATTGCCAGCCGATGCTCGGCTTTGTTCCGACTACAATCTGCGCCTCAACAAGCGCCGGAGGGACAAAAGAAAAGACTGCAACAAACATTCCGATACCAATTTTACGGAGAGGCGTTAATGGGAATATCTTGTTTATTGCCGGGTAGATCGCATAGGAGAACAGAGGAATCATTATCATAATCAGAAGCGCATTGACAAACTGTATCTGGTCTGGCAGCCAGGTTATCCAGAGCCACCTGAGGTCCATACTCTCGGCCTGCAGGACCCAGGCCGATTGTGACTGGTCAAACAGTGACCAAAACATGCCAATGAGCACGTAAATCGGAATGAGTTTCTTAATGATTTTTAATCCATCTCCAGTGAAGGTCTCCTTGACAAGACCAGTTCCCGCCGGTGGTATGTGCACGAATTTCCATTGGCCAAGCCAGAAGGCAATTGTAGCGATAAGCATCAACGCCGCCGGGACACCGAAAGCTATCCGTATTCCGCAGCGAACCCGGAGCCAGGGACAAAGCAACATCGATACGCAGGCCCCCAGATTGACGGCAAAATAGAACCAACTGTACATTTTTGATATCAGATGTTTGTTTGTTTTTCCGAACTGGTCGCCCACATTGGCCGAGACGCAGGGCTTGATAATACCGGAGCCGATTGCGACGAGAATCAGTCCTCCAGTCAATCCGAGCCGGGTAATGTCCAGAACCATCAACAGTAAACCGACACAGTACACAATGGAGAAGTAGAGAATCGTCCGGTACTTGCCCAACCATAGGTCTGAGATTATCGCGCCGATAAGAGGAGTGAAATAGACCGCGGCTTTGAACAGATGGAAATAAGTTTTGGCTCTTTCGGCGCCCATGACGGCAAGAGAGCCATCACGAGCTACCAGATGAGTCGTCATGAATATGACCAGAATGGAAGTCATACCGTAGAAGCTGAATCGCTCGGCAGTTTCATTAGTGAGGATATAGGGAATGCCCGCAGGCGTTTTTTTTGATGGGAGGGGTGCGGTGAGGTACTCCGTCTTAGCCATGATGAGCTCTCCGATTTTTTTCCTGTTAAACAATTTCTGTTTTGTTATAAAGGCCCTGCGATTCTTATAAAATAACAGGGCTATATAGTACATTTACAGCCGGCCCAGTTCAAAGAAGAAATGGCTGAATGTGAAAAATAACACCTCTGCCCATCGGCAATTTTAGAAGCCGCTTGATTTCGGTAGTTAGAGGTGATAATATCCTTCAGAGAAAAAAAGTTCTTGATAACAAAATGGCAACACGAACTTTAATAGGAGTATAAAGCTATGAAAACTTTATCAACTTTAGTCATTATGTTGACAATGAGCATTATTGTATTTGGTTGTGCATCTAACGCTAAGGAGGGAGATATGGAAGGCTTCATTACAGCGCACGTGGAAAAAATCAAACCTATGGCGAAAGAGGCGAGTCTTGCTTCGTGGGATGCTGCAATTAGCGGTAAGCCGGAGGATTATGACAAAGTCAGTGAATTAACACTCAAGGTCCGCCAGGTTTACAGCGACCCTGGTGAGTTTGCCTTTCTTAAGGATATGAAAGAGTCCGGACAGGTCAAGAATACTGTATTGGCTCGACAATTGGATGTGCTGTACAACAGTTACCTTGAGACCCAGATAGAGCCGGAGCTGCTGAAAAAGATAGTTGATTTGGGCACGGAAATTGAAAAGAAGTTCAGTACTTTTCGCGGCACCATTCAAGGAAAAAAGGTTACCCTCAATGAAATTAAGGAAATTCTAAAAACCCAGACAAATTCCCGTAAGAGAAGTCAGGCATGGCTTGCCAGCAAGCAGGTCGGCGCCGAAGTTGCGGATGATATCATCCGATTGGTCAAGCTTCGAAACCAGGCGGCCCGAAAGCTTGGCTTCGACAATTATCATACTCTTTCTTTAGCCACTACCGAGCAGGATGTAAAAGAGCTGGACCGGCTTTTCGAGGAACTTTATGAATTGACTAACGAGCCTTTTGTTAGATTAAAAGCTGACCTGGACGGTATATTAGCTGCCAAATACGACGTGGCCGTTACGGAGCTTATGCCCTGGCATTATCACGACCCGTTCTTCCAGGAAACACCGATGGTATATGAGCTGGATTTGGATGCGTATTACGAAGATAAAGACATCAAGGAATTGGCGAAAGAATTCTACGCCGGTATTGGACTGCCTGTGGAATCCATTCTTGCCAACAGCGACCTGTATGAGCGTGAAGGCAAAAATCCGCACGCTTTTTGTACGGATATTGACCGGGAAGGTGATGTGCGGATTCTGTGTAACATTAAGAGCAACGAGTCCTGGATGGAAACTACTTTGCACGAATTAGGCCACGCAGTTTACGATAAATACCACGACCGGCAAGTGCCGTATTTGCTAAGAAGGCCGGTGCACGCCTTTACGACTGAAGCGATTGCTATGTTCTTTGGTCGCTTGAGTCGTAATCCCGCCTGGATGCAACAAATGCTGGAACTGTCCGATGAACAACGCATGGAAATCGAAAAAGTGAGCGGTAAGTACGCACAACTTAAACAACTTATTTTTGCCCGCTGGGACATGGTGATGTACAATTTTGAAAAGCAGCTTTATGCAGATCCTGAGCAGGACCTGAATCGGCTTTGGTGGCAGATGGTTGAGAAATACCAGTTGGTGAAAAGACCCCGGGGCCGCGATGAGCCGGATTGGGCCGCTAAAATTCATTTTGCCATTGCGCCCTGTTATTACCATAACTATATGTTAGGTGAATTGTTGGCATCTCAATTACATTACCATATAATCCACAAGATTCTCAAGCTCGAATCAGATGAAAACCTCAGCTATATTGGCCGGCGTAAGCTCGGTGAGTTTCTGAGTGAAAATGTCTTTGAAGCCGGGGCAGTTTATCATTGGAACGAAATGATTAAGCGGGCGACCGGAGAACCGTTGACGCCGAAATATTTTGTGGAACAGTTTGTAGAATAGCAGGGCAGATGAAAAGTAAAAAGATGTTTGAATGGATTTCTCGACTCCGCTTTGCTCCGCTCGAAATGACAATGGGTGTGCTTTTAGATACGCAATACGAGATACGATATGTGATTGACGAGATACAAGCAATTGTCTCTGTAACGAAAGGATAGTAAGAGGGATTTTCTATGAACTCAGAAGGACAGTCGTTGGCGGAAATTACAGTTAAGGCGGTTGTTTTGGGCGTGGTGCTCTCGATAGTGCTGGCTGGGGCAAACGCATATCTGGGCCTGTTCGCGGGGATGACGGTCTCGGCGTCGATACCTGCTGCGGTGGTCTCTATGGGTGTGTTGAGACTGTTTCGGCGCAGCAATATTCTGGAAAACAATATCGTCCAGACGGCAGCCTCGGCGGGGGAGTCACTGGCCGCGGGTGTGATATTTACTCTGCCGGCGCTAGTGATATTAGGTACGTGGGATAGTTTCAGCTTCAAGTGGGTGGCAATAATCGCGGGGTTCGGCGGAGTCTTGGGCGTGCTGTTCACAATACCACTGCGGCGGTCACTGATTGTCGAAGGTAAGTTGAAGTTTCCGGAAGGTATAGCGACGGCAGAGGTCCTTGAGACGGGACAGAAAGGCGGCAAGGGTGTTTTGTGTATCGCCAAGGCTGCGATTGCGAGCGGACTGTTCAAGATTGGGGCTGGTGGATTGGGGCTGTGGCCTGAGATAGTCGAAGGCGCCAAAGGGATAGGGGGGTCGATTGCGTATTTTGGCTCGAACCTAAGCCCGGCACTGCTTTCGGTGGGATATATTGTGGGGTTGAATATCGCGGTTCTGATTTTCATCGGTGGTTTTTGCAACTGGCTTATCGCGATACCAATTTGCGCGGCTGTTCAGGGGCCGCCGGGAGGAGAGGAAATCAGTGCCGTAGATTGGGCGTTTAAAATATGGTCCTCGCAGACGCGGTATATAGGTGTGGGTGGAATGGTGGTAGGGGGGTTGTGGACGATTTTTCATTTGCGCAAGTCCCTGTTGAGCGGGATGACCAGCGGGCTCAAGGCGTATCGTGATTTGTCCGGTGGGGGGGCGGAAATAGCCAGGACGGAAAAAGACATGCCGATGAAGTGGATACTGGTCCTTATAGTCGGCTCGGTTGTTCCTTTATTCCTGCTGTATCAGGTATTTGTCCAGCAGATACACGTATCGATTACGATGGCAGTGATAATGTTGGTAACGGGATTTGTATTCTCTGCGGTGGCCGGCTATATGGCGGGGCTTGTCGGCTCATCGAATAATCCGATATCAGGTGTTACTATTGCGACTGTGCTGGTTTCATCGCTGCTTTTATTGTGGTTGATGGGTAAGGATGCGCCGAACGGACCCGCCGCCGCTATCATAATAGGCAGTGTGGTCTGCTGTGCGGCGGCGATAGCGGGCGATAATATGCAGGACCTCAAAGCAGGTTACATTGTAGGGGCAACACCGTGGAAGCAGCAGGTAATGCAGCTTGTCGGGACGGTCTCGGCGGCACTGGTTCTGGCACCGGTAATGATACTGCTTCAGAAGGCCTACGGTTTTTCCGGTCAGGCCGGTGCCGGGCCGAAGGCGCTGGCCGCACCACAGGCGAATTTAATGGCCTCGGTTGCAAGTGGTGTTTTTAAGGGTGAGCTGCCCTGGAATTATATCTATATTGGAATGGCGGTGGCGGCCGGTGTGATAGCGCTGGATGTTTATCTGCAAAAAAGGGGCAGTTCATTTCGGACGCCGGTCCTTGCGGTGGCGATTGGGTTTTATCTGCCGTTTGAGTTGTCTGTGCCGATATTTGCGGGTGGGCTTATCCACTATGCTGTTAAGAGATATCACACGAAAAAGAATATGAAGAAGGAGCAAACCGAAGAGTCCAATCGGAATGGACTGCTGTTTGCTTCGGGCCTGATTACAGGGGAGGCATTGACGGGGATACTTTTGGCGATACCGATTATATTGCTCAAGGGTATCGATGTCGAGCTGCCCTATTGGTACATAGATGATGTTATTGTAAATCTATTGAGCGTGCTCGGCATCAGTTTGCCATTCAAGCCGCCCGTAGGTGCCGTATTAGGGATAGCTCTGTTGCTTGGCGTAGTATATTGGCTGTATCGCACTGCACGTGGCAGGACCACCCCCAAACAAGTTTGAGGGTGCCACCCTGTAAATGACAGCCCACGTTTTCAACAGAGCGAGGCCTGTTAAAATCAGAATTCAGCAGTCTTGTGTTTTTGGTTAGTCGGCCTGCTGCACGAATGAGTACGCCGGGTCCCAGGGGGGCAAGACTATCGGGGGCTGTTTGTAAATATCCAGAATCTCTTTGGGGACATACTTTTTCTTTACGATGATGCTGTAAACATTGGTGTCGAACCAGGAGTCGTAGAGCGTCCAGCGGCCTTCGCTTCCCTTTTCGTCTCCCCAGCTATTTTCGACGAGCCACTTTGTGGGCTTGCCGTTTTGGATGTCGATGCCGATGAAGACCATCGCGTGGTTGGGGACGCTTTCGCGGAACAGTGACCGCTGGGCCTTTGTCATAGTCATATCGGTTCTGTAGATTGAATCGTAGTCGAACATACCCATCGCCATTATGCCGTGCTCTCTGCTCTGGTCCTTGCCGACGTCGCAGGAGAACCAGATAGGCTCGTTATCGAGCACGGCCTTTACGGCGATGTCTTTGAGGACCTGCATTTTGACGTTTGCAAAGTGTGCGTCGTCACCGTCACGGATATTTCTTGTAAGACTAATGCGGTAGTGCCTGCCGTATTCTTTTGAAGGGTCGTTAAAGATGTCCACGTACTTCCTCAAATCCACGCCGACGAATTCCTTGCAGAAACTCTTCGGACTGTAGGTGCGGGTTTCGCTTACAATGGAATTGGCATCTTCGAATCGCCACTGGAACTCGGTCGGCGGCTCGCCGAGGTTCAACACGAGCATTTTGTAGGTGTCAGAGAGCATCTTGGTTTTTTCCGTGCGGAGTATTTTGAGTGCCTTTTTCTGCTTGTGCATATTTCGGAGTTTGACGGCGTCGGCGCGTAGCTTTCGGCTGATAAGTGTGTTCATCAGGCCTGTATTTCCGGAGCTGTTGGTTTCGGGCATAATTTCTTTGGGGACGATGCCGTATTTTTCGACGAGGTTGACGACGTTTTCCCAGTATCCGCCGTCGGGGATGGGCTTGCGAAGGATGAACTCCATTTCGCGGTCGAGGATGTCACGGTCTGCGAATTCGATTATGTTTTCGAGGAAGCAGTTTGCTTTTTCGAGCTTGTCCCAGAAGGCAAGGTAGTTCTGCGAGAACTCGAAGCTTTCGAGGTTGTGGTTTTGGATGACTATCGGCCTCATAATGTTGAGTCCCGCAAAGAGCCAGCATCGGCCGCTTTTTTTCTGGTTTGTAATGCCTTTTGTTTTGATTTTGTGGCTGAAAATTTCGTTGTGCCGGCGCAATACGTCGCGATTCAGAGCGAGACTGCTGATATCATTGTTCGTAATGGAATTGTACATTGCCTTGGTGTAGGCATCCATTTCAAACGAAGAATGAATTTCATCGATGATTTCGGATGTCAGTGCACCTTCGGCGGCAAAAAGTGATGATACGACCAAAACTACCACCAATTGCACGACAATAGCTATCTTCAGTTTTAAGCAACGTTTCATAATTCCTCCTTTGATTGTGGAAAAGTTAAAGTTTACGAATCAGAGTTCGCCTTCAACTGACGAATCTTCTCAAGACTCTCAGCGAATTGCCCCTGTGCCTTGTCCAGATAGGCATTGACCTCATCGATATATCCATCGGCGGAGGCCGACCAGACGCGGTTGAGATAGCGTTCGCCGGCGGCAAAGCAGCTCATCACATCGGCATAGGCGCCCAGGCCGTAAGTGTGGACAATGCTCTGGCGGGTCTGAACAAATGTATTCAGGTCCTCGACAAATAGTTCGTCGATGCGATGGCGGACATCATAGGTGTTGATGGAGTGTTTTTCTGTATTAAGCCGGGTCATATTTTCAACAATTCGGCCCAGACTGGTCTCAATAGACTGGATGTTTGAAATCAGCTTTCCTTCCGCCCGGCTTTCCTGCCGTTCTCCAAGGTGAACCAGCACAATACCCACGGCACCTGCAAGCAGCGCAGTTACAAAATAGCTCCATTGTACATTTTGTTCATTTACGACGGCTGCCAGCGAGCCGACTAAGAAACCAACAGTTATTATTAGAAATCCAAGTTTTTTCATTATCAGTTCCTATTTGCCCATTGAGCCGGCGATAACAAAATACAAAGCAAAGCCGACTCCGACTAATGCTTCTCCCACGATAAGGCCTGTTGCGACAGGTATTCCAACCTCCTGGCTGAATTGCGGTCCCTTTTTCCAGTCCACGAAAATCCGCAGCAGCGTTCCGATGCTGTAGGTCAGGACGATGGCAAATGGCAGATAGAAGCCCAGACCGACGAGGATGCCAAGCCCGCCTATGCCGCTGGCACTGAGCAGGGCGCCGAGACCGGCACCTGCGATGTACTTATGCAGGGGGACATCTCCACCTAAGATACCCTGAATCGTGCTGGCTAAGGCCTGTCCCTGAGGTGCCGGCAGACGGTCACTTCCCAGGCCGTAAGCCTTGTGAAGCACGAATATCAGTGCCATAATCAGGATAGGCCCCAGCCAGGTGGCTAAGAACTGGCCGATCTGTTGTTTTCGGGGCGAGGCGCCTACGAGATAGCCGGTCTTCAGGTCGAGCATAAGGTCGGTGGCCTGTGCCATTGCGACGCATGCAGCCGCTCCAACCATAATCGACGAGATTATCGATGCGGTATCGCCAAGGCCTTTGCTTATGACAATCAGGATAGTGACCGCGATAAGGGTCATTCCGCTCAGCGGCGACCAGTTTGTTCTGCCAATGCATTCAGATAAAATAACACCTGCGACCCATATCCAGGCGGTGCCCAACAGTGCCATCAGCC
>JAUWBX010000270.1 GCA_030609625.1 Phycisphaerae bacterium | reverse complement strand
GGCAGGTCACTGTTTCACGGCAATTGTTGATGACGATTATCTGTTTCTCAACCGTTTCACCGGCATGGAAGTTATGGTCAGTGCTGGTGAAGCGCGAGGATTTGCCGGCGATGTAGGCCAGAAGCGGCTGGTTATTGCGGACCAGCGCCTGGCCGGCGACGGTGGGTATCCAGTCCGAACGTTCAAAGGCCATGTCCACACGCTCATAGCGTTGCTCGATATAATCCGGGCTAAAACCACCCGGCCGCTGTAGCCTGTCCCAGTCCACCTGGAGGGTTTTCCGGCCCTTCTCCACGCCAGGGCGCAGCTTCCAGAAGACACCATAATCCCAGGGGGTGAACGCCGACAATCCCCATGTTCTGAAGGCACGCCAGTTGTCGGTGATGTACATGGCCCACACGGCTTGCCTGTCTTGGAAGCGGCGAGGGTTGGAACCCACCCTGTAGGGATAGTCCCAACGATGCCAGAGCTTTCCGGCTCGGAACTGGCTGGCTTCCCAACGCAAATTGGTCTTCTCCATCTCGCTGATGCGGAAGGCCCGGTCCCCGAGGAACTGCGCATTCCATTCGGCGGCGCAGAACTCCCACGGCACCTTGGCGTCCCCGAAGGCCCGCTTGCCTTTGTACCAGCCTCGGTACATCGTCCAGCTCCAGGAAAACGGCACACCGTATTCGCACAAAAATAGCGGTTTGACGCCTTCCGTGGCCCAATGCTCGAACCAATCCGAACGCTCCTGGATGGGTACAAAGTTCAAATAAAAATTACTGGTATGCATCTGGCCCAGATTGCCTGAAGAGTGGTGATAGATGACCCGGGTCGGGTCCAGGCGTCTGACGATGGCTTCCGCCCGTAAAGCACGCTTGGCGTTATTAGAAGACCAGGAGTCACGCTTTGCATAAATGCCGTCAATCATGTCCGGGTTCATGTCCTCGCTATAGCCGGTGGCATTGTGGTTCATGGCGTACATCGCCACAGACGGATGGTTCTGTGCCATGCGCACGTAGAACGCCGCGTGCCAGGCATAGCCGTTGGTTTCGTCGGCATCGTGTGCGTTCCAGTCGTAGTGCCCGAAATGTGGCTGGGAGAAGGAAACGAGCATGCCGACATCGTCGGCCGCCCGGAGTATCTCGGCGAAACTCAGGTGGGAGCCCGGCTGACAGCCGTAGTTGTGCGTGTACACCGTGTTGATACCGAAAGTCTTGAGGCGCAGCATAGTTTCCTGCGCGCCTTGATAGCTTGCCGCCGCGGCCCCGACCTGGGCATTGTCGAGCGGCACGGTTGAGCAGTGAAAACGCGTGCCGTTCAAATAGAAATCCCGACCGTCAATCCAGAACTCCCGAAAACCAAAACGCACGGGCTGGTAGGTATCGAGCACCTTGCCGCCGGCATCAAGCAGCGAGAACTGAATCTCGTACATGTTCTGAGGTGTATGTACATCCCAGAGCTTCGGAGGCTTCCAGGAATGCGTAAATGCAAAGCGGCCCTCCTTTATATCAGCCGCCTTGAAAGGCTGGCTGTTGAACTCTTTGATGCTGCGGCCCTGATACACGACCTGAGTATGCAGACTGTAGCTTTTCCCTGGAGCGAAGCCCTCTAAGGCGGCGTTGAACGTTATCTCCCATTTGCGGACGGATGTATCAATCTTTATATCGCTGATGTGCTCCTCGGCCGGGATACTGACGAGAAAGACATCTCCGCACAGCCCGCGCCGCGCCACACTACCCTTGATGCGCTTGGCCGCGTTGGTGTCGTTGTAGGAGAGCATGACGCCCTCAAGCGGCATGGCAACGGTCAACAATGACAGCACGTGTTTACCGCCCGGACGGCACGCGGAGGTGATTTCCACCTCGCCACATGGAAAGCGGATGTCGCCGGCCTTCCTCCCGTCCACATACACGGCAGCATACGAATTTAAATATTCCGTATATACTGTGATTCGTCGGCCAGCCCATTCCTTGGGAACGGTGAACTCCCGCTGGTACCAGGCCATCTGGATGTTGCCAAGGTCCTGCTGCTCCCAGCTTGGATGTGGATAGACCATCTGGAAATCCTTCTGCATGTAGGAAGTGACCCCCGGCCATGGTCCAGGAACCTTAAAGTAGCCCCATCTGCCTTCGGGAATCTTTTCAGTCTTGTCTTCAATCGGCTGCCAGCGCCATAGGCCGTTGATGCAGATGCGCTCGCGTGTGGGTGTTGTTTCCCGATACGCGTTGTCCAGATTCCAGACCGCTTTTACACCTTTCGGCGGCTTATAAGCTTTCGATTTTCTTACTCCTAAACAATCTGTGGCCGAAAGGGCAACAGCCGCCGAGGCTGCTGATGTTCTTCTTAAAAACTCTCGTCGTGATAAAGAATTTTTCATTTTAATTTCCTGCCTTTGGCTATCTTTTTGAAATGAAACAGGACCGCACGGCTGTCGGGCACATCGAAAGTGTAGCTGCCGCGAGCGGTTTCGCTTCCCATTTCTGCCTTTTTGTTAATTATATCGTAACGTCTGACCGTCCAGGTACCGGCTGGCAGGTTAGCGACAATTTTTTTATGCGGTTTGTTCGTGCCGAGGACATATTCCTGTCCGTGCCAGGCAAGCCCGCGAAAGTCGGGATGAAGGTTCGAGAAGATACTACGGTCGGGAGCCATTTTCCAAAAGCTGATATGGCTATCGATTATCTCACGCAGATATTTTAGATTGTCTGCAGCAGTGTGCTCGGCGGGATTGAAGCGTCCCCTGAAATATTGGCCCAGCTTAGAGCCGGGTTTTTCACCGGTCGTGCCGTAACCGCCGCCAAGAAAAACTCCGAGATGGGATTCGATGGTATCGTGCTCGGTGTGTCTATCACCCTTGCCTTGATAGCTTAACTCGTCATTGATTGTTGGTTTGTTACGTGGGCTTTTGCCGTCATGGTTTTGCCGGGTGTATTGGATTACATCAGCAGAGTCGGGAAGATTACGAATCTTTTTCTGGATAATCTGATGGTCGTTCCAGTGTGGAAGTTCATCAAACTTCTTCGACCAGAGTGTGCGAGGTGTAGAATGCACGCTCAGTGGTGTAGGATAAGGCAGATATTGTTTTATTATGCGCCCGAATCGGGCGATTTCTTTTTCGGAATATTTGGGTTTCTTTATCTCGAATTCGTTACATAGACACAACCATACGTTGGGAAAACTTCCGTAACGAGCGGCGACGTATTTGAGCCAGGCTGTCGGGTCGCCGCCGTTGTGATTGGCGCGTAGGACCGAGCGCGACTCCTGCGTGTCCGGTCCACACAAAATCAGGTCCGCTATCAGGTCATGTTCCCAGGCCGTCCGTACGGCCAGGTCGGCACGCCGGCCAAACCATCGTGGGTTGGGCCGATGCGAGTAATCACCCCGGTCGGTCAGACGCCCGTTATCATCAAAAAAAGGCTTTTCCTTTGGGTTTGGATAACGGTCGCAATGTAAAGTAAATCGAAGCTTCTTAAAGTATTTCGCATTGCCGGCTATATCTGCGGCGATGTCATTTCTGCTGGGTTTGTTACCTTTCTGATAGCCGGACAGAAACGAATAATGCGTATTACCGAAAATATAAGGATGGGAACCGTCTGAGCGCATGTACCAACGGCGGCCCGGGCTGTTGGAATCGACAATCCAAAAACCGGGATGGCCCGAAGCAATAGCAGTTAGGTAGTTACCCTGTTTTTGGCCGTGAAGACTTTGTTTATTTGAATAGACCTCAACTAAATTCCAGCGTCCGGTTTTTGTCGGGCAAAAGCGAACCTTGAAGACATTGCCGCTGGTCCCTCCATTACCGTCACCGTCCCAGAAACCGTGAATCTTATACTCAGGCGAACCGCTTTCGTGGCGGAAGCGAATCCAAAAATCAATATCGCGGGCAGGAACGTCTTTTTCATTTTGCAGGGGGCCGCGAAAGGTAAGTTCCACAATGGAATACTGACTCCCTTTTCCGATTTCCGCACAATGAGTCTGGGAACTAAAGAAAGTGAAGGACAGTGATACAAAAAAAGGCCAAACAATTTTATTAACGTGCCATACCATTATGATTTTCTTCTGCGTTTTTAGACGTTGTGGGACAATTTAACCACATATTAAATTGCTTTCGAATGCTACTCTACAATTGAGAACCTTTAGTCTGAGTTGCGAAATTCAGGTTGTAACCGCTACGGAGACTCTACACAGGAGAAGCCGGATTTTCAAGTTAAAATTAATTCAAATATCTGGCAGCACAACATTTTACTCAACCGTTTTAATCCTTGGATTATCACTTAATTTTGGGAAATTCGACAAACTAATTGCATAGCGGTGGATATTCAATATTCTCCTTTTCTCGGCCATCCGCCATCCGTCCTGGAGTTTACCCCCGGTGCAGGCTTCTCTGTTTCTCTGCCGGGGGTTCTCTTTCCCGGTAAACTTCATTTAAGCGACAACCCGTGTTAATCACTGTCCCAAGAAATTGATTATTTATCTGCCTTCTCTGTGTTCTCTGTGCTCTCTGTGCTCTCTGTGGCCCAAAAAATCCGTGTAATCCGCGAAATCCGTGGCTAATTATTATTGAAC
>JAUWBX010000521.1 GCA_030609625.1 Phycisphaerae bacterium | reverse complement strand
TCCCGCCGCTCCGGCGCCCAGAACAATACCTGTCCAGAAAACCGCTTTTGTCTCTATCGCTCTGGCGTCCTGGTAAACCAACGTAAGCAGCGGCAGCCATCCAAAAAAGAAACCCAGGAAAATGAAAAATTTGAATATCTATATATAGCCGCCGTATCCGATAGCTGCTAATAATAAATCCGGCATAGAATGCTCCGTTAAATCTTACAAAATACCACTGGCAGTCGTTCTGATACCCTGTAGTGCCATTTTTAATTCTTCTGTATTCGGTGCGTGTTTATATGCGTCTTTCGGGTCGATAGAACCGTCGTTCACCAGCTCACAAAGATTGTATGTAATGTCCTGCATACCTTCCTGTTGCGAGCTTCTGATAACACTGGACAAATCGGCTTCGCGGCCTTCGGAAATCAGTTTTCTGACAGCCGCGTTTGCAACTAAAATCTCAACAGCAGGTATTCTGTCAATGCCTTCCTTCAGGCATGGAACTAATGTCTGGCTGACGACCGCTTTAATTGCCAGACTTAAAGTCTGTCTTACAAGGTCTCGTTCGTTTTGCGGAAACAGGTCCAAAAGCCGGTGAACACACTGCGCCGCATTTGCTGAGTGCATCGTTCCGAAAACAAGATGGCCCGTTTCTACAGCTCTCATTCCGGCGCTGACCGTTTTAGCATCGCGCATCTCTCCAATGAAAACAATATCAGGGTCTTGACGCATCAGGTACGTTAAGGCCTCCTCAAAGTCTTTGACGTCAATCCCGATTTCCCTTTGTGAGACTATCGCTTTGGCGTCCTTAAACAGATACTCGATAGGGTCTTCTATCGTAATTATATGACACGAGCGAGTGTGGTTGATGTGGTCCACCATTGATGCGATTGTTGTCGTTTTGCCGCAGCCCGTAGGACCTACTACAAGAATCAGCCCCTGTCTGCTCTGGCATATCTTTTCAAGCATCGGCGGCAGGTGCAGTTCTTCAAACGGCGGGATGATTGTGTTGACGCGTCGGGCAGTGAGGCTAATCACGCCTCGCTGGCGAAATATGTTTGTTCGGAAACGATGTTCACCCTCGAGCTCGTGCGCGAAGTCCAGTGTCCCATGCTCGGCGAAAAACTCTTTCTGAGCAGGGCTGAGTATCTCAAAAACCAATTCTTCAATCCTCTTTTTGCTCATTACTTCGCCGGTTGTCTTTTTCAACTCCCCGTAGAGACGCAGCTTCGGCGGCTGACCTACTTTCAGATGCAGGTCGCTTGCACGGGTTTTGATAGCTGCCCTGAAATACTTGTTCAATTCCGGCTCATGCTCAGGGCTTGTTCGGTCATCAATAGGTTGTTCCGGAGACATAATTACCACTAACTCCAAACTTTATAAACTAACTTTTACAGCCACATACTATCTTATAAAATTCTAAGCCCGTTGTCAAGCTTGATGCTTGAACAATATTGATTTTCGGCACAAATCACAAAGTAATTCTTCCAGCCTGTAGCCGTAGGGGCGTTTCAGGCTCGACCGATATCACCGAAGTCCGAACCGCCATTGCTAAATAGTATCTGTTGCGGAAAACAAAAACTGACGATGTCACCCCTGCGAAACATGTCCTGAGCGAAGTCGAAGGAGCAGGGGTCCAGAGCGAAAAAACTGAATTCCCGCTTTCGCGGGAATGACAAATACTGTTTCCGCAACAGGAACTAA
>JAUWBX010000464.1 GCA_030609625.1 Phycisphaerae bacterium | reverse complement strand
AGTCCCTTTGGGAAATGCCAGAGAAGCTGCGGTGGTTGCCGGCATTGATGTTTTTGGTGTCGGCTCGCTCGCCCAGGCGGCAGGTTTTCTTACAGGGCAGTTGGAGTTAGAGACAACTACTGTTGATGTTGAAGAACTTTTTAGCGTATCATCAAATTACGAAGTTGATTTTGCAGATGTTAAGGGACAGGAAAACGTCAAGCGGGCACTGACGGTTGCGGCTGCCGGCGGTCATAACATAATGATGATAGGTCCGCCTGGTGCAGGAAAGACGATGCTGGCGCAAAGATTGGCGACGATTCTGCCGCCTTTGAGTCTGGAAGAATCGCTCGAGACGACCTGTGTGTATTCCTCGGTAGGGTTGTTGGGTAAAAACAAGGCGTTGTTGGCGACTCGTCCTGTGCGAATGCCGCATCACTCAGCGAGCGGGCCGGCCCTGATTGGCGGCGGTACGACGCCTCGGCCGGGGGAATTGTCGCTGGCTCATTTCGGGATATTGTTTTTAGATGAATTTGTCGAATTTCCACGGCACGTTCTTGAGATGATTCGTCAGCCGTTGGAGGACGGTTTTGTCATTGTCTCACGTACGAAAAAGACCATCAGATTTCCCGCACAATTTATGCTTGTTGCGGCGATGAATCCCTGTCCGTGCGGTTATTTCGGCAGTGACGCGAGAAGATGTAAGTGCACTCCGGGGCAGATAAGTCGGTACCTGTCAAAAGTATCCGGCCCGTTGGTGGACAGGATTGATATTCATATTGACGTGCCTGCGATAAGTTTCAGCAAGCTGCGTTCGAAGTCAAGCCGGCTCGACTCGGCTGCAATGAGGCAGGATGTTCTCAGAGCCGGGGGCGCTCAAGCCAGGCGGTTCGGTGACGGCGTGATTATGACAAACGCAAGGATGAGTCATAAACAGGTGGAGAAGTTCTGTAAGCTCGATTCCGCAAGCGAACTTATCCTGAAACAGGCGATGATAGAATTCGGGCTGAGCGCCCGTGCTCACGATAAAATTTGCAAAGTCGCCCGCACGATTGCGGATTTAGCTTCTGTTGAGCAGATTCAGCCGGAACACATCGCCGAGGCCGTCAGTTATCGAAGATTAGACCGAAAATTATAGCTGCGTTTAGCTTGGAACAGAAAATTATTTCTGTGTTGTTAAGTCGAGAAGAGACAAAGAATAAAATTCTCACCTTTTTTTCAACGGTTTCTATTGTTCATTTGTCTTAGGATACAGAAACACTGAATTTTATAGGTCGATGCTGTAAATCGAATAAAGTTTCTTTTGTTTTTCTTTCTTAACCTGGCTGAAACTTATGCCGATAAAACATCTGGAAGTTGTGAGGCAACCTGTTTTACAATGAGTTTTTTGAAATTGGAAGCTTAAACGCTTTATTGACTTAAAAAAAAGGAGATTAAAATGGGGATTCAAGAGTGGTCTGAAGATATTATTCTCGTTGACTTGCCTCAAGAGCCGGAGATGGGAGATGAGCTCAAAACCGTTACGGAGATGGTGCGTGATAGAGGTGACTGTGACGTGGTAATAGACTTTTCCAGCGTGGATATTGTAACTTCCTCCAGCCTCTCGAAGCTGCTGAAGCTGCGAAAGATGTTGACCGATTGTGGTCATCAGCTTGTTTTCTGCAGCGTTGCGGCGGCAACGAAAGGTATCTTCATGGTAACCGGCCTTGACGGGATTTTTGAGTTTGCTGATGATAAGTTTATGGCCCTGGCAGGTTTGCAGATGGTCAGTTAGCAGGTTAGCCATTGGTAATTGGTAATTGGTAATCCTTTTTACCCTTTACTATTTACTATTTACCATTTACTATTTACCAGATGAAGTTTTCTTGTTGAGCCGGCTACGAAGGCCGCTGATTAGAGCGGTGTTCGTAATCTGCTCGCAGGGTTCTTGTAGAAGCAGGACGTAATTAGTATGGATAAAGAAACTCTGCAGCAAATCGAGCTGATAATAGGTTACGAGTTCTCCGATAAGCATCTTTTAGCCAAAGCATTTACTCATTCCTCTGCGGTCGATAATCGCCTTTTAAGTAACGAAAGGCTGGAGTTCCTTGGTGATTCTGTTTTAGCTGTGGTCATCTGTCAAACACTCTTCGAGCGATTTTCAGGTTATCTTGAGGGTGACTTAACGAAAATTAAGAGTATGCTTGTATCTCGCGGGACATGCGCTAAGGTTTCGAGGCATCTGGGCCTGCAAAAATTCCTGACCGTCGGCAAGGGGATGGTCTCCAGCCGGGCTTTGTCAGGTTCTCTTGCCGCAGGTGTGCTGGAGACGACTATCGCTGCGGTTTATATTGATGGGGGATTTGACGCCGCCTACAGCTTCATCCTGAGAATTTTTGGTTCGTTAATTGAGCGGGCCGATGCGAGACAAGCTCAGGGCAACTATAAGTCGTTACTGCAGCAGCACGCCCAGGAACAGTCTAATGTTACACCTGTCTATGTGCTTCTTGATGAAAAGGGGCCCGACCACAACAAAGCTTTTGAGCTGGAGGTGGTTATCGATGACCGTCATTTCCCGGGCGCCTGGGGGACAAACAAAAAAGAAGCGGAGCAAAAAGCCGCTTTCAATGCTCTTGTCGAATTGGGTGTGCTTGAGAAGGCCTCTGAAGAAGACAGCGAATAAAATGTTGATGAGGGGATGAGTATATGCGTTGACGGGTATATGAGTATATGCGTTAATGAGTATATGAGTATATGCGTATATGCGTTTATGCGTAAATGTATT
>JAUWBX010000489.1 GCA_030609625.1 Phycisphaerae bacterium | reverse complement strand
CCTGGCCCCGAACCTTCATAACATACTCGATGGATTTCAATAAGAGGATGTCTTTTTCTGGTACATATCATCTCTATCAGTTTAACAAACTCTCTGTATCCAGGACGTGTCGGGTCAAGGTGGGGATCGATAAACATTATTGAGTTGGCGCACTGTAATATTATGCGCAAATGTTCCATATATGCTTCTATGGTACGCTCCGGACGAACAGATGGCCCCTGTTTCCACCACTGGGTTGTTGAAAGCTTATTAAATGAAACTATTGTAAAAATGTCTTTATAATTACATACAATTTCATCAGATGTAATGATGCCATCCAACGGCTCTTTCTCATGCGAAGCCAGCGCTTCCCGGCACCAATTATCATCGTTTTGAGGAGTATCTGATAAAACAGCAGGAAAAAGGTTTAACCGGTTTTGCTTGACAAGTTTCTTTAATAATTCTTTTGCTCTAAGGTGCCACGATTTATTGTTATCATTAAAAGTTTTCAGCCATTCACCATTTCTTAAATTACGAACTATAGCCTGATTTAAAAGAACATTCTTAAAATCCTGAAAATACAAAAACGCAACTTCTTCAGAAGAATACGATTCTTTTTCAAAGACATTCGGTGTAAAAGCGTATTCAGATATCAGCGGCATTAAAAGACCTCCCGCAGGCCTTCTTCAAAAAAGCCGCCCGGCCAGGCTTTCACAAGATCACCATGCTCATTTAACGGCATTTCGCGAATAATGCTACGAGATCCATCCGGTTCAACGAATAAGACCATTACGTCTTCAGGTCGTATTTTTGGAATACCATCAGGCAGTTCTCCAGCGGCGGTCTGCCGCATCCGGCGCATGATGCGAAGAAGCAGGTGCTCACTGTGGGTCTCAATTAAGAAACGATTTTGGTTTTCTCCGAGAGCTGACTGGAGAAAGAGATCGCCAAGGTCCGCCTGAAGTGCCGGATGGAGGTGGATTTCGGGCTGTTCTATGACAACGATCTGATTCTTTGCCGCATACGCGCCGACCAGAACCGGCAGAACCTGACTCACACCGATGCCGACATCCCGATGGCTTACCACCGTATTAGAGCGACGGTCGATCAAGATTAATTCGTTGAGTCTTTCGATGTCAGAGCCACGAATAAGATCGCGCAGTTTCTCGACTTCTGCTTCCGGGTCTTTTATTACCGGCCAGGCTCCAGCGGAGGTATAACGCGATTCTTCCTCATACTCTATATCAAGTCCTTCTTCGTTCAGATGCTCAAGACCATCAAGAAGCGGTCCCTCAAGCTGGTCGATTCCAACAAGATCACGAAGTATCAGCTCATATGGAGTCTGTAACCGATCCGGAGCAGTCAACCATGCATTTACGAGCTTGCGCACCTCAACATTTCGTCTAACCACATCCCAGGCATAACCACCACCGGCGAACCAATTTGGGTCATGGCTCTGTGCAAAAGCCAAGTGTCTGGGAGGATATGACCTCAATGGCCCCAGGTATTGAAGACGCGAAAGTTCTTCCGCCACGGCCTGCCCAATGCCTTTTATCAGTTCGTCCAATGTTCGCGGAACGAAAAAACGTACTGCCCCGGCCAAGTCTTCGCGACGACTGCCGCGACTGATTGGAAATAATGATGTTTGCTTTCCTTCCAAATCAGTTTCTGAACGGATAAGACCTTCTGGAAGAAATTTTCCAATCATAGCGCTAATATCAGGGACAATACCAGTAATCGCTTCGTCAAGACCTTCGTAATCAGATGGATGAATCGATTCGGCAGTGGTAGATGTCTCGACAATAGCCTTCAAAACTTCACGGAATAGAGGCTGGTCATGGTCAAGTCGGTCGAGTTGCAGCTTGCCGTTCCTGCGCTTACTCATCTGAAGCAGTTGAGCATTATCTGTTATTATGGAATAGGACAACACTTCCGGATCTCCAACCGTCACAAGGTTTCCGGTTGGGACTTTGATTATGATCTTTTTGCCGGTACGGGGATCTACGCTCTCCTGCTCTTTTGTTTCTTCAATTTGTGGTATCCCTATCTCGATTGAAACCTTGACAGAACTAACGGGTGCAAAAAGTTCGGCCAAGCGTCCTTTGAATCCTGCTCTGTCGAGTTCGGCAGACCACTCCATCCGTCGATTGACTTCCCGACGATGTACATATTGTCGGAAACCGCCAAGATCCACCGCCTCGCCGCCGATGTTTGTGCGATGGATATCAAGATCGCCGGTTTCCATGGCATGCCGCGCAAACACAAGACTGTGAATAATACTCGATTTGCCGGAGCTATTAGCGCCGTAAATCAGGGTCAGGGGGCGTATGGGAATCCGCTGAGCCTCGGCGAATGCCTTGAAATTTCCTATTTGAAGAGTGGTTAGCATGATTATTTGGTTCCCTCCCATATCTGAAGTATGTACATCAGCCAGGAATCTGTTCGCAGCAGCAATACCTTCAGTTGGTTATCTGTAAGTTCCGAA
>JAUWBX010000051.1 GCA_030609625.1 Phycisphaerae bacterium | reverse complement strand
GACCAATAGAGGCGTTTGGCAAAGCAGTGCAGAACGGGCCCTTGAATTTGCTGAGAGTTTGCCAAACACGCTGTGAAAATAGAAATGGGCTTAATCCAGGATGAACGCTGTTATGAAAGGCCATAAAGAAACTGCTAAAGGGCGGCAGACGCAATCTGCGCAAAGGTCCCGGGCGACCGACAGAGAGACCGGGCTGTCCCGCCGTGATTTTATTGGTGGCGCAGCGGCCGTAGCTGCATTTACAATAGTCCCCCGACACGTACTTGGCGGCCCCGGGCGTACTGCGCCAAGCGAGAAGCTTAATATTGCCGGTGTTGGTGTAGGTGGTCAAGGGGCCGGCGACCTCGAAGCCCTCAGCAGTGAAAACATTGTCGCTCTGTGCGATGTGGACCAGAGGCGTGCGGCGGGTACTTTCAAACGTTATCCCAACGCCAAGAAGTACCGCGATTTCCGCAGGATGTTAGACAAAGAGGACAGGAACATCGACGCGGTGGTAGTGGCTACGCCGGACCATACACATGCCGTTGCTACTATGATGGCAATCAAGATGGGCAAGCATGTCTATTGCGAGAAACCATTGGCCCATTCGATATATGAGGTCCGCAAGGTTACCGAGGCGGCCCGAGAAGCCGGAGTGGCCACCCAATTAGGCAACCAGGGTCAGGCCTCTGAAACGACTCGTCTGGTGTGTGAATTTATCTGGGACGGTGCAATCGGTCCGGTTCGTGAGATCCATTCCTGGTGCAACAGACCAATCTCGCCCCGTGGTATCGACCGGCCCAGGGAAACCCCGGATGTGCCCGATGGGCTTGATTGGGATTTGTGGCTTGGCCCGGCGCCGGAGCGGCCTTATCATCCCTGTTATCTGCCGTTTAGCTGGCGGGGCTGGTGGGACTTCGGAACGGGAGTGTTGGGCGATATAGGCTGTCATCAGCTCGCTCCGATTTTCCTGGCCTTGAAGTTAGGGTGTCCGACGTGCGTGGAGGCCTGCTCCAGCGGGGTGAATTCTGAAACCGCTCCTCTGGCGTCTATCATTCGTTATGAATTCCCGGTAAGGTACGATTTTCCGGCGCTGAAGCTGACCTGGTATGACGGCGGCCTGATGCCCGCCCGGCCGGAAGAGCTTGAGGAAGGTTTGCGTTTCGGTAATGCCGATGATAATCTGTTTTTGGGCGACAAGGGCAAGATGTTAGGCCACAGACTGCTGCCGGAATCAAGGAGCAAAGAATACGGCAAGCCACCGCGGATTCTGGCCCGTTCGCCCGGCCATCATAAAGAGTGGCTCGATGCCTGCAAGGGCGGCCCGCCGGCAAGTTCCAGTTTCGATGTCTCAGGGCCGCTGACCGAAGTGGTTTTATTAGGCAATATAGCCCTGCGGATGGGCCAGAAGTTATATGAAAAGGGCATTAAGCTGTATTATGACGGCCCAAATATGAAGATTACCAATCTACTTGAGGCGAACAAATACATCCGAAGCGAATATCGCGATGGATGGACATTATAGTTTTGGTTAAATGGGTGATTAACTACTTGCCAGCTTTGTGAGCGATGGGTAAGAAATAATTATTAAGATGCAAGAGGAGTATTCTTATGAAAAACCACAAAAAACCAAATGAAGAGCAAAACAGAAAGATGTCGCGACGTGATTTTATGGGCGCCGCTGCGGCTGTGGCGGCGTTCACGATTGTTCCCCGACATGTCCTTGGGGGTGCGCGTCGTATCCCGCCAAGTGAAAAGCTCAATATCGCCGGTATTGGTGTAGGGGGACAAGGGTCAGGGGACCTGCGGGCCATGGAAAGCCAGAACATTGTGGCCCTGTGCGATGTGGACTGGCATCGGGCGGGGGGGACGTTCAGGCGCTATCCCAATGCGAAAAAATACAAAGACTTTCGCATAATGTTAGACAAAGAGGACAAGAATATTGACGCCGTAGTAGTTGCCACGCCGGACCACATTCACGCCGTGGCGTCAATAGCGGCCATCAAGAGAAGCAAGCACGTCTATTGCGAAAAACCCCTGACGCACTCGGTATATGAGGCCCGTGTTCTTGCCAAGGCGGCCCGCGAGTACAAAGTTGCCACCCAGATGGGAAATCAGGGGCAGGCGTCTGAGGAAACGCGACTGATGAGCGAATATATCTGGGCCGGTGCAATAGGGCCGGTGCGCGAGGTGCACGTATGGACTGACAGGCCTTTGCGCGGTCTTAGCGACGTATATTGGCCTCAGGGCGTGGGCAGGCCGACGGACACCCCGGCGGTTCCTGAGACGTTAGACTGGGATTTGTGGCTTGGCCCGGCACCGCAGCGCCCTTATCATCCTGATTATGCGCCTTTTAAGTGGCGAGGCTGGTGGGATTTCGGAACCGGAGCGCTGGGAGACATCGGCTGCCACAGTATCGACCCTATCTGGCGTGCACTGAAGCTCAAATATCCCATAAGCGTCGAAGCAAGCTGTACCCTGGTCAACAAAGAGACATTTCCGGTAGCATCGATGGTAACATACCATTTCGGTGCTCGCGAAGATATGCCGCCGGTGAAACTGACCTGGTACGATGGCGGATTAAGGCCGCCGCGTCCGGAGGAATTAGAGGATGGCCAGCGTTTGGGCACAGGCGGTACGCTGTTTGTCGGCGATAAGGGAAAAATGCTCGGGTACACGCTGATGCCGGCATCGAAAAGGAAAGCGTTCGGCACGCCGCCCAAGGTCATCCCCCGCTCGCCCGGTCATCATCAGGAATGGCTCGATGCGTGCAAGGGAGGCAAGTCTGCGGGTTCTAATTTCGACCACGCGGGGCCGCTGGCTGAGGCGGTACTTCTGGGCAACGTCGCGCTGCGCCCGGAACTAAAAGAGAAGCTGACCCGTACCAATCTGCTCTGGGACAGCAAGAATTTGAAAATTACCAATCTGCCCGAGGCCAATGAATTCCTCCGCTGCAGTTATCGTGAGGGCTGGACGCTGTAGTGGTCTGTAAAACGATACCTGCTCGCTGGCAGGCAAGAATGCGCGGTGGTTGTAAGATACAAGAGGAGTATTGATATGAAAGACAGGAACAAGCTGAATAAAGAGCAAAAAAAGAAGATGTCCCGGCGTGATTTTATGGGCGCAGCGGCGGCAGCGGCGGCGTTTACGATTGTCCCCCGGAGTGTGCTGGGAGGTGCCCGTCATATCCCGCCGAGCGAGAAGCTAAACGTCGCCTGCATTGGTGTCGGCGGTATGGGGGGGAGTGATGTCAGCCAGGTCAGCAGGGAAAATATAGTGGCATTTTGTGACGTCGATTGGAAACACGCAGCCGGTACTTTCAAACGTTTTCCAAATGTGAAGAAATACCGTGATTTCCGCAGGATGTTGGATAAAGAAGGCAAGAACATCGATGCGGTTACGGTATCGACGCCGGATAATATCCACGCCGTCGCAGCTATGATGGCCATCAAGATGGGCAAGCACGTCTATTGTCAGAAACCATTGGCGCACGATGTTTTTGAAGTTCGTCAGCTTACCGAGGCGGCCCGAAAGTATAAAGTAATGACGCAGATGGGTATTCAGATTCACGCTGAAGATACCGTCAAGGTTGTTGTGGAGATTGTTAAGTCGGGCTTGATTGGCAAGGTGCGAAAGGTGGATATCTTCAGTAACAAGAACTGGGGCGGGGGTACCCGGCCTAAAGAGACGCCGCCCGTACCTGAAACGCTTGATTGGGACCTGTGGTTAGGCCCGGCCCCCTGGCGACCCTACCATTCGACTTACCTGCCCGGTGACTGGCGCCGCTGGTGGGATTTCGGGACAGGGACGTTAGGAGATATGGGCTGTCATATAATAGACCCTGTCTTTTGGGCGCTCGATCTGAAATATCCTATAAGCGTTGAGGCACACCCCGCTAAGTTTAATAATGAGACTTATCCGGAGGCAACGGTTGTTCGGTGGGAGTTTCCAGAACGCGGCAAGCTGCCGGCGGTTACGGTAACCTGGTATGATGGCTCCAACAGGCCCTTTTTACCGAAAGAGCTTGAGCCGGGGCGGAAGCTCCCCGGTCAGGGCGGACTGTACTACGGCGAAAAAGGTACCATAATGGCCCCGCATATGGGCGGGCCGAGACTGATACCGGAATCGAAGATGAAGGGCTTTAAAGTCGAGCCGTTTTTGCCGAGGGGTGTTAACCACTACCAGGAATGGATAAGGGCTTGTAAGGGCGGCCCGAAGCCGTCAGCTAACTTCGATTACTCCGGACCGTTGAGTGAAACTATCCTGTTGGGCAACGTGGCGGCCCGCGCCGGCCAAAAATTATTTTGGGACGGGCCGAACTTCAAATTTACAAATATGCCTGAGGCCGAAAAATACTTAAAACGCGAATATCGGGAAAGTTGGAGATTATAGTTATGCTATTTTCTCTGGAAATAACGTCTTAATTATAGGAGAAAAAGAAATGAACAGAAAAGCAAAACTTATTGTTGGTGTGCTGGCGCTTGTTTTGTGTTTTAGCTGGTCATTCAAGGCAAACGCAAACCCTGATGACCTGAAAGGCTGGAAATTAGGCATGCAGGCGTACAGTTTCAATCGCTTCACGTTTTTCGAGGCGGTTGACAAGAACCAGGCGCTTGGTATGCGGTATATCGAGGCCTATCCGGGTCAGCGATTGAGCAAGGAAAAGCCCGATGTCAAGACCGACCACAATATGTCCTCACGGGACAAGGTTGAAATGCTGCAAAAGCTTCGGGAAGCGGGAGTCAAACTCTTAAACTACGGTGTAGTGTCGCTGCCAAACAACGAGGCGGAATGCCGAAAGGTCTTCGATTTCGCCAAGGAGATGGGAATAGAGACGATTGTCTCGGAGCCGCCGGAGGATGCGTTCGGCCTTATAGATGGATTGTGCGAAGAATACGAGATTAACGTAGCAATCCACAATCATCCCAAGCCTTCGCGTTATTGGGACCCCGATACGGTTTTGCGGGTCTGTGACGGCAGGAGCAAGTGGATCGGGGCTTGCGCGGACACCGGGCACTGGTGCCGGTCGGGAGTTGACCCTCTTGAGGCGGTGAAGAAGCTCGGCAGGGCCGGCAGAATCAGAAGTTTCCATTTCAAGGACCTCAATGAGTTCGGAAATCGCAATGCACATGATGTTATTTGGGGCACAGGGGCCGGCCAAGTCAAGGCGATATTAACTGAGCTTGACCGTCAGAATTTCAAGGGCGTTTTCTCGATTGAGTATGAGCACAACTGGCTAAACTCGATGCCCGAGATTGCAGGGTGTGTTGCGTTCTTTAGAAAGACAGCAGCCGAACTTAGCGACGTCAAGTACAAGAGAGTCTTCAGGAAGAACCTCTCGAACGCCATAATGGAAGCCGGCTCCTGGGCTTTCTTTGGAATCGATGGTGTCTTGGCGCCCACACCGAGCGGCCACGGCAACATCTGGACCAAAGAACGCTACGGCAACTTCATACTCGAACTCGACTTCAAAGTCCCCGAAAGGGGCAACAGCGGCGTCTTTATCCGCACCGGCAGTATAGAGAAATGGATTAACACCGCTATCGAAGTCCAGATTCACGCCACTACCGACGGAACAAAGCACGGCCAGTGCGGCGCTATTTACGACTGCCTGTCACCTTCAAAAACGGCCGTCAAAAAACCCGGTGAGTGGAACCACTTCGTCATCACCTGTCTGGACAATAAGATTTATGTAAATCTCAACGGCCAAGATATCATCGATATGGACCTGGACCGCTGGACCGAAGCCGGCAAAAATCCCGACCCTCCGGGAACCAGAAATAAGTTCCGAACCGCCTACAAGGACATGCCCCGCGAAGGACACCTTGGCTTCCAATACCACGGCAACCCTATCTGGTTGAAAAATCTTAAAATCAAATCATTCGACTAAGGCTAATTATAACGAGGTACTACAAATGAAAAACAAGAACAACAAAACCATCGTCTCCGGCGGGACGACTCTGCTTATCACGATATTGGCTTTGAATTTGTTTTGGACGTTTATCATTGGCTCTGAGCAGACTGTACTGGCAGGCGATTCAAGCTCATTCCAGGAGTGGGTCCGGCCATTCAATGGCAAAGACCTGAGCGGCTGGGACGGTGATATGCGCCTGTGGTCGGTTCAGGATGGCGTCATTCGCGGCCAGACCACTATTACTAAACCAACCCGCGGCAATACGTTCCTTATCTGGCGCGGCGGTAAGCTGCGAGATTTCGAGCTGCGGCTGAAATTCCGCCTCCGGAACGGCAACTCCGGTGTGCAGTACCGCAGTAAGGACGTGGGCAACTTGGTCGTCAGCGGCTATCAGGCCGAGGTCGAGAACGCACCGGGCAAGGTCGGATTCCTCTATCACGAAAGAGGCCGAGGATGGCTGGTCAACATCGGCGACATAATGGTCATCGATGAGAAGGGCAAAAAGAATGTTATCGGCAAAGTCTCCGATAAAGACGAGCTTATCAAGGCCGGCTACTATAAGGAAAAGGACTGGAACGAGTATAGAATCATCGCCCAGGGCAACCATCTTATACACTATCTGAACGGCTACCAGACGATGGAGCTGATTGACAACGACCGGGTGACCGACCCCGGCAATCCCAAGGACCTCAAGGGTGCGGCAAGGGAAGGTATTCTGGCGCTTCAAATCCACGCCGGGCCGCCAATGCTCGTTGAGTTCAAGGACATTCGCATCAAAAATCTAAAGCCGAAATATGGCGATGCTGTCGTGCTGTTCGTTGACAAAGACCTTAACAACTGGGCGGTCAAAGGCAGCAAGCAAAAGAGCAAATGGGTCGCCGGCACCGCCAAAATGTCATCTGAGAACCCGAAGATGTTAGTGAATAAAGGCGGCGATGGTGAAATGATAAATCTGGCCGCTAAACACGGCGACAGCATCGATATATACTCCAAAGAAAAATTCGGCGACTGCCGTATCGAGCTGCAGGTAATGGTGCCGAAAGGTTCCAATTCCGGTATCTATGTTATGGGTGAGTACGAGATTCAGGTGCTGGATAGCTGGGGAAGGGAAAAGATGGGCTCCGGTGATATGGGTGCGATTTACGGTGCCGGTGCGCCTCGCGTAAATGCGTGTAAGAGACCCGGCGAATGGCAGAAGTACGTAATTGAATTTCAAGCTCCGAGGTTCGATGCCAACAGCAGAAAAATCGGTAATGCCAAGTTCGTCAAGATAGAGCTCAACGGCCAGATGCTGCATGAAAATGTCGAAATGCCTGATTCGACCGGCGGTCCCCTTCGCGGCATTGAAGCACCTTTCGGTCCGCTTATGTTCCAGGGCAACCACGGGCCTGTGGCGTATCGCAATATCATAGTAAAACGGTTGGTAGAGTAACTGTATATCGCTGCTGAAAATGGAAACCGGCGAGGCCGTTTTTTCTCGTTGTGTGTCCGGAAAATATTTGAAGCGATAAACAGACGGGAATCCCGGCGCAGTTTTGGGTAGTGCCGGCAGGAAAAAACGTCAGGTGCGTGCTTGACAGTGATATACGGCAACGTTATATTACGCGACAATAAGAATTGGTGATGAGTTTAATTTGTTAAATTTATGGAGTTGACAGAAATACGATGAGTAATCAAAAAACCGACGAAAAAATTAACAGACGTAGTTTCCTGCATTCTACCGCGGCGGCAGGAGCAGGATTGGCATTTTCGCCGATGGTTTTAGGACAGGCAGGCGGCAAAAAACCGGATGATATCAACGTAGGCCTGCTCGGCTGTGGGGCCCAGGGACAGGTTCTGATGAACTCCTGTCTGAAGATACCCGGCATTCGCTTCAAGGCGGTCTGTGATATCTGGACAGCCTGGAATCAAAAACGTGTCTCTCGCATACTCAAGGCCTACAAGCACGCGAATAATACCTATGTGGACTACAGGGAAATGCTCGATAAGGAGAAAGACCTCGATGCCGTAATTATTGCCACACCTGACTTCTGGCACTCCGAGCACACTGTTGCCTGCCTTGAGGCCGGGCTGAACGTCTATTGCGAAAAAGAGATGTCCAATACGCTCGAAGGCGCCAGGAAAATGCTCGAGGCCGCAAAGAAAAGCGGCAAGCTGCTGCAGATAGGCCATCAGCGCCGCAGTAATCCCCTGTACATTCACTGTTACGAGAAGCTCATCAATGGGGCAAAGCTTTTGGGCAAAATAACCTGTATCAACGGGCAATGGAACCGCAGCAAGGCGGCGTGTGAAGATTTAGGTTGGCCGAAAAAAGCCGTCATTGACCAGGCTACGCTGAAAAAGTATGGTTTTAACTCAATGAGTCAGTTCCGAAACTGGCGCTGGTATAAGGGACTCGGAGGCGGACC
>JAUWBX010000486.1 GCA_030609625.1 Phycisphaerae bacterium | reverse complement strand
GTAGTTGCTGCCGTCATTAATACGGGACGCAGACGCTGAAGGGCTCCTGTGATGATGGCTTCTTTCATCTCTATGCCCTGGGTACACAGTTGATTGATACAACTTACAAGGACAACGCCATTTTGAACTGCGATACCAAACAGAGCGATAAATCCCACGGCTGCAGGGACCGACAAATATTCTCCAGCCAGAAAGAGTCCGAGTATTCCACCAATCAATGCCAATGGGACATTGATTATTATAAGCAGGGCTTCGCCTATAGAACCGAACGTCAGAGACAGTATCAGAAATACCAAAGTGATGACTATAGGCACAATAATTGTAAGCCGGGTCATAGCCCTTTGCTGGTTTTCAAACTGTCCTCCGTATTCAACATGGTATCCGGGAGGCAGCTCGACGTTATTGGCAATGTGTTCTTTTATATCCGCGATAACACTTCCCAAATCTCTGCCTCGTACATTGCCCTGGATAACCCAGCGTCGTTGATTCTTTTCACGATTTATCTGGATAGGTCCGATTACTTCTTTAATCTGAGCAACTTGTTTTAGCGGGACAAGCGTTCCATTTTCAGCGTGGACAAGCAAATCCTCTATGACCTTGGGGTCAGACCTGTAAGGTTCCTGATAGCGAACGTGAATTCCAAAACGGCGGATGTTGAGATAGATGTTATCTATTACCTCGCCCCCGATAGCCAGCTCCACGAGTTCCAGGATTTCGCTGACGTTTATTCCGTAACGAGAACATGCCTGGCGGTCGGCTATGATTTGTATTTGCGGCTGACCAAAACTTTGCTCGACGGCAAGGTCCACCAGGCCGGGGATATTGTCAATGGAGTTATGGATTTCCTGGGCCTTGGACTTGAGAACATTCATATCTTCGCCGAAAAGTTTTACAGCAATCTGTGCTTTGATACCGGAAAGCAACTCATCAAAGGCGTTTTGGATTGGCTGTGTGAAATTCAATTGAACGCCAGGATAATTTGACAGCGATTCGCTCAAAGCTTCAATCAAATCTTTCTTGCTCTTGTAAACAGTTGACCAGTCATCCGGCTGTTTCAATTCAATGTGAATTTCAGCATAGTTGACCGGATGTGGATGGCTGCCTGCTTCTGGTCTTCCTATACGGGAGACCACCTCTTCGACCTCTTCGAAGGCAATGATTTTCCTTTCGAGAGCCTGAATGACCTGAGTGCCTTTTTGAAGTGAAATTGAAGGTGCCATTGTAACGCCAATCAGGATTGAACCTTCTTCAAGCGTAGGGATGAATTCGGTACCGAGTAAAGGTACAAGTGAAATACTGCAAACAAAAGCAATAAGAACACCCCCTAAAACCTTTTTTCTGTTATGAATTGCCCATACAAGCCATGGCCGATAAATCTTTTTTAGTTTTGTTACCACTATGAATTCCTTGTGCCTGCTTGCTTTAAGCAGATAAGTGCACAAAGCAGGCGCTGCTACAACTGCAACAATCAAAGAGCCGAATAAGGCAAAACAGAGTGTAAAAGCCATAGGTGAGAACATTTTGCCTTCAACACCTTCAAGGCTGAAAATCGGCAGAAAGACCGTGGTTATAATTATGATAGAGAAAATAATCGGTCGGCTGACCTCTTTGGCGGATTCAAAAATGATGTCTGTTTTCTTCCGCAATGTACCAATGTTGGCATTCAAATGACGGTATATGTTTTCTACCATCACGATAGCACCATCGCCGAGCATGCCGATACCAATGGCGATACCACCTAAGGACATCAGATTAGCTGAGATACCCATCAGTCGCATGAAGATTATCGATATAAGTGCACAAAGCGGAAGTGCGAGCGATACGATGAAAGCAGAACGGAAGTTTCCGAGAAAACAGAATAAAATTATTATGACGAGCACAGCACCCTGTAGCAGAGCCTTTTTAACGGTCCAGGTTGCCTGCTTGATGAGCTCCGCCTGTTCATAGTAAGGCACTAATCTAACCCCATCCGGCAAAGAGGCCTGCACCTCGGGGATTTTGTCGTATAAACGTTCAATAACCTTAGAGGTATTCTGGCCGTAGAGTTGAAGTACGATCCCAGAAACTACTTCTTCGCTGCCGTTTCGAGATACAACTCCGCGGCGTATCTCCCTGCCGTAACCTATCTCGGCCAAATCGCCAATTTTGATAGGTACTCCTTCAATAACTTTAACATGAATATTTCTTATGTCGTTAAGGTCCTGCAAAAGCCCGATACCTCTGACAAGGTATTCTTCACTGCCCAGCAGCATAAATTGTCCGCCTGCGTTTTTGTTGTTTTTCCTGACGGCTTCGACAACTTCTTCCAGGTTAATTTTATATTTGTTCAGAGCATGGGGGTTTATCCGGATTTGATATTGAAGGACATGCCCGGGTAGTGTAAATATGTTTCTGTAAATTGGTGTTAACCATGCATGTGTCTGGGTGGAAGCGAGCGTAGCGAACTGGAACCCAGACACATGTGAAATTCGCTTGAAAAGGTGGGCTCGTCC
>JAUWBX010000133.1 GCA_030609625.1 Phycisphaerae bacterium | reverse complement strand
GAAGTCAACACCCCCAAAACAAGCCTTCGACGAACTGGAGGCCTGGGTTTGAGGGTGCCACCCGGCTTAAAGCCGTGGTTCGTGAATTTTGGGTTTTCGGTTCGAGAAGCCTAAAAAACCAATAGCTCATCATAGAGTTATGCCTAATCTCGATTTTGCAGAAGACTTATAGTTCATCAGTTAATAGAGACGATATATAAGATAGAGGTATGCTCTGTTGAAAACATGGACTGTCATTCTGAGGCGAAGCCGAAGAATCTCAATTCTTGAGCCATAAAGAGATTCTTCACTCCGCTGCGCTCCGTTCAGAATGACAGTTTTTGTAACTTTTCAACAGAGCAATAGAGGTATAGAGTTGATATGAAAGACCATAGATACGATGCGAGCAAGATAAAGATTCTTGGGGGTGTGGAGGCGGTTCGTAAACGGCCGGATATGTATATCGGCGACCGCGGCGGAGGAGGGCTGCATCACCTGGCCTATGAGGTATTAGATAACTCCATCGACGAAGCATTGGCCGGGTTCTGTGACAACATAAACGTGCGCATCTATCCTGACGGCAGTTGTATGGTCGAGGACAACGGCCGAGGCATACCCATCGAAAAGCACAAAGAGGCCAAGACCAGCGCTCTGGAGGTTGTGCTGACAAAACTTCACGCGGGCGGCAAGTTCGATAGCGACAGCTATAAAGTGGCCGGCGGGCTGCACGGCGTTGGCGTGAGCGTTGTCAATGCCCTGAGCGAATGGCTGGAAGCTGACGTGTATCGCGACGGAAAGCACTATCATTTCGAGTGCGCCAGAGGAGTCGCCAAGGGACGGGTGAAGGAGGTCGGCCCGACCAATAAAGGCGGCACAAAAATAACCTTCAAGCCCGACGAAGATATATTCGGCGATACGGAATTCGCATACGATACGCTGCTGAAACGAATACGAGAGTTAGCTTACTTGAACGGCGGGCTGCGGATTAGCCTCAGGGATGACAGAAATAAGAAAAAAGAGGTATTCAAATTCGAGGACGGTATCAGGGCGTTTGTCAAGCATCTTAACGAAGGCAAAGAGACACTTCATAATGATGTCATCTACTTAGCCAGAGAAGACCTTAAAGCGATGCTGAGCTGCGAAGTGGCTATGCAGTACAACGACGGTTATACGGAAAACGTGCTGGTCTTTGCCAACAACATCTGCAATATCGACGGCGGGACGCATCTTTCAGGCTTTAAGACGGCGCTGACGCGGACGATGAACTATTACGCCAAAAATAATAACCTGCTAAAGAACGGGCAGGGGACAACAGGTGATGACCTCCGCGAGGGATTGACAGCAGTTGTGGCGGTGAAACTTGCGGACCCGCACTTCGAGGCGCAGACGAAGGTGCGGCTGACTAATCCGGAGGTTGGCGGTTTCGTTGAGACGACCGTCAATGAGCAATTGGGTCATTTTTTGGAAGAGCATCCGGCAGAAGCGAAACGTATTTTGAACAAGGCCATCCAGGCGGCGGCAGCCAGAGAAGCGGCGAGGAAGGCACGTGAACTGACCAGACGCAAAGGTGCGCTGAGCACATCCAACCTTCCGGGCAAGTTGTGGGACTGTGCGAGTAAGGAAAAGGCGAATACGGAGATATTCATTGTAGAAGGTGATTCGGCCGGGGGTTCTGCAAAGGCGGGGCGAGATAGAAGTATCCAGGCAATTCTGCCGTTGAAGGGCAAGATTCTAAACGTGGAAAAGGCCCGTCTTGAAAAGATGCTGGCCCACGATGAAATCCGAACTATTATCAGCGCTTTGGGGACCGGTATCGGCATCGATGAGTTCAATTTAGGCAGGTGTAGATACGGTAAGATAATATTGATGACAGACGCCGACATCGATGGCGCGCATATTCGGACACTGCTGCTGACGTTTTTCTTCAGGCAGATGCAGCAGTTGTTTTTGGAGAACATGATTTATATTGCCCAGCCGCCCTTGTATGAGATTAAAGTCAAAGGTAAAAAGGCATCTGAATATATCCTGAGCGAGAATCAAATGCACAAGCGGATGATTGCCCGCGGTCTGGAAGGTACAGGACTTATCATCAGGGACGGCAAAAAAAGTAAAAAGACCAAGAAGGCGCAGGCAAGCCGAGGCCGCTCTGTTAAAAGTAAGAAGGCGAGTTCTAACGGGGCCTGTGAAGTTCGCGACGAAGAGCTGACTGAGCTTGTAAAGACCTTAGCTGAGGCTGAACGCATCATAACGGTTTTGAGCAGACGTGGTATCAACTTCACCGATTTTGTCCGGTCTTATTACAGCCCGTCCCAGGGAGGACTTCCGCAGTTTCGTATCTGTACCGAAGGCCAGGATGAGATTTATTACAAAAGGGAGGCGTACGAAAAACGGGTCGATGAGCTCAAAAAGCGGACCAAAGGTTTAGCCGAAGGTGAGGAGGAAGAATCAATTGCTGCCGAGGAGCTTCACGAGGTTGACCGCATCAATCAGATAAACGAACAGCTCAAAAAGCAGTTCGGCTTAGACCTTAAGGATTTTCTGTTGAAGCCTGTCAAAACTGTTTCTGGTGAATCTGCGCCCACGAAGTTCGAGCTTCTCAGCGGCGATGATAGATACGAGGTCGCATCGTTAGGGGACATCTGCGCAAGTATAAGGCAGATAGGCGGCAAAGGTATTGAGATAAAACGCTTCAAGGGCCTGGGCGAGATGAATGCTGACCAGTTATGGGATACGACAATGAACCCGCAGACGCGTACTTTGCTGAGCGTCAAACTCGACGACGCCGGTGAAGCCGACCGGCTGTTCAGTATATTAATGGGCAGCGACGTGGAGAAACGCCGAAACTTCATTCGCGAACACGCTCTGGAAGTTCAGAACCTCGACGTTTGAGTGGTGGTCTGTGATTCGTATTGCGGGATACCAACAGAGGTGATAAGTGAAACCTGTGAATTTATGGACAAACAGTCTCACGGACGTTAAATTGCTGCAGCGATGTAAGAGAGCTATCACAAACATTGCTACGGATGCTGATGTGATACTATACGGGTCACGGGCCAGGGACGATGCTAATAAAGACTCTGACTACGACATTTTGATAATAGTAAATGGGCCGGTAGATATGGCTCTCAAGAAGGAAATACTCTCAAATGTATATCCCTTGGAATTGGAGACAGGTGCGGTACTTACATTGATTGTCTATAACAGGCAGCAGTGGGATTCACCACTTTACAGGGCTATGCCATTTCACAAAAACGTGGAGCGAGAAGGGGTGCTGCTATGACCGACGAGGAACTGTCCTTGATTGCATATCGTATGTCCCGTGCCAATGAGGCTATCGAAGAGGCCAAGATATTGTTCGATGCCGGCCACACAAACTCATATGTGAATCGTCTCTACTATGCCTGCTTTTACGCGGTTTCGGCATTACTATTGTGCAAAAACATGTCCACAAGCAAACATGGACATCTACGTTCATTGCTACATCGCGAGTTTGTCAGGAGAGGCTCTATTCCGAAAGAGCTGGGTAAGCATTTTGACCTGCTGTTCGATAGCCGCCAAGAAGGAGACTATGCAGATTTGGTCGTATTCAAAGCTGACGAGGTAGCCGACTGGCTGGCTCAGACAAGAACATTTGTCTCCCACATCGAAGCACTTATCTCAAATATGGCATAATACAAAACAAACGGGCGACGGTGTGGAGAAACGCCGAAACTTCATTCGCGAACACGCTTTGGAAGTTCAGAACCTCGACGTTTGATTCGTATTTCGTATTGCGTATTGCGTATCGCGTTCAAAGAAAAACCCGCCGAGTAAATCGGCGGGTTAAATATTTTTGAGATTCTTCGCTGCGTTTGTGCAGCCTCTACCTGCCTTGGCGTAGCTTGCATCCCCTTTTGCGTAGCTTCCATCTGCTTTCATACGGCCTCTGCCTCTTTTTGCGTCACTTTAGCCGCAATCTCAGCCTTCTTTCGCGCAAGGTCTGCTTCTTCCACTGCTTGCGCCGCGATGGTATCCCGGATTCCTTCGTCAGGAACGTTTTGGGCCAGGGCAAAACCTGCTGTCATTATATTAGTCGCTGGAGCTGCCTATTTTATTACAGAAATTCTCGATACTCGGTTCTTCCCTTCAGGGTTAAATATCGAGTATCAATAAAAAATATATTTTATTTGATTTACTGAAATTTTTTCTTGCAAAGCTTTCGGCAGCATGGCAAAATCATAACATTCCAGCCTGCTGATGGCAGGCCTTTGGCGGGTCAAGACCTTTTTGAGGGAGAACAGAATGACAAGAAGAGTCAGAAGCAGGAAATTAGAAGCAGGAAGCTTTGTCTTTTGGCTTCAGCCTTCGCAGCCGAATCTGCTTCGGCGAAGCAGGCTCGGTTTGATTACTCTTTTTACCTTTGCCCTTCTTTGCTTATGCACAACGCTGCTTGTCGGGTGCACCAGCCAAGGAGTGGCTGGAAGCGGCAAGGTCAAGAGGACACCTTCTGAACAGAAGAAGGCCGCTTTACTGAAGACACTCGACCGCAAATTTGAAAACCCGCAAGCACATTACGAATTGGCTCAATTATATCAGGCTGAGAGGCTGTGGATGAAGGCGGAATATCATTACAATGTAGCTTTGCGTTTTGACCCCGCTCACAGGGAGGCTCAAGCAGCAATGGTAAAGGTATTTCTCGATAGCGGGGAAACTGCCAAGGCTAAAACTTATGCCGATATCTATATGAACCAGGTCGTCGGTTCAGCGAGCGGGGCATTCCGGCTCGGATTAGCGTTTCAGAAGCAGCTTCTTGATGAGTATGCATTTGATTGTTATATGCAGGCGCTTCACTTGGCGCCGAATTCCGCCGGGGTTCACAGACAGCTCGGCTACTATTATTTGAGCAAGAACGATAAGGTCCGGGGAGAGGAATATTTGAAGCGTAGTTTTCAGCTTGACCCTGTACAACCGGAGGTAGCCGGTGAATTAGGCCGACTCGGCGTGGAAGTAAGAATACCGCGAAAGACTGAGAAGCGCACGAAGAAGATAGACAAGATAGCCAAAGAGTCACGCTAAGAAGAGAAAGGAAAATGACGGGGTTCGACGCCAGGCCGTAATGGTGCATGTCGGGACCCTCTGGGGTATCTATTGGGCCCGCCATAGGTGGACTTCCGCTTCGCTCCAGCTTAGTTTATATCTAAAGGTGTGAGATAGGAAGTTTGGTATTTTTCATTGCCCCGTGGCGAAAGGATGCGCTGCGGGGTTTTTTTCGATTTACTATTTACTATTTTCCTTTGCTTGGAGTCTGTTTACAGTGGATGGTGGATTTCCAGCTTGTATAGTCGATTTTCAATAGACCGTTGGGAGAAAATGCGGAAGCCTCGTAGTCAAATGTAAGGGGTGAATGTTATGTTGGGACTGCACATTGCGGATATTTTAGTGTTGGGGTTATATCTTGTTGGGATAACTATTATTGGTGTCTGGACGGCAAAGAAGATAAAAAAAAGCTCCGATTTTTTTATGCCTCGCAGGTTTGGCAAGGCAATGATGGTGATGTTTGGCTTCGGGGCGGGTACGCATTCGGACCAGGCGGTGGGTGTTGCGTCGAAGAGCTTTTCGGGCGGACTTTCCGGAATATGGTATCAGTGGCTTTGGCTTCCGTGTACCCCGTTTTACTGGCTGATAGCGCCTGTTATGAGGCGGTTTCGTGCAATAACTACCGGTGATGTCTTTGAAGCACGGTACAACCGGAGCGTTGCGGTGCTGTATGCGGTTATCGGGATGCTGAATCTTTCGGTGAACATCGGTTTGATGCTGCGTGGTTCGAGCGAGGTTATATCAGCCAGTACGCAGGGGCTCTTGTCAGCAAACGTGGCGATTGCATTAATGACAGTGGTTTTTGTGGTATATGGTGTGGCTGGTGGTCTTGCGGCGGCGATTATCACAGATTTTATCCAGGGTATCTTAACGATAATTTTTTCTTTTTTATTGCTTCCATTAGTAATGAATGCAGTTGGGGGGATGGATGGTATTCGCGAGGCGATAGCGGACCCGCAGAAGCTTTCTTTAGTGGCGCCTGCTCACATCGGGTATTTCTACATCGCTGTGATTGCGCTTAATGCGCTGGTGGGCATTGTAACCCAGCCGCACACGATGAGCAACTGTGCTGCCGGCAAAACGGAGATGGAGGGGAGATTCGGGTGGATGTTCGGAAATATCATCAAGCGAATTTGTACGATTCCGTGGTGTCTGACGGGGGTTGCGGCGATTGTTTATTTTGGCAGCAAAGGCGTTGACATCGAGCCGGACCAGGTGTTCGGTGCAGTGGCGGGCGACTTTTTGCCGAAGATTTTGCCGGGAATACTTGGGATGTTTTTGGCGGCGCTT
>JAUWBX010000465.1 GCA_030609625.1 Phycisphaerae bacterium | reverse complement strand
TATAACATAATATCATATTTTTTCCTAATCTCAAATATTTATGGGTTCTCTGTTTTGGAACGGTTACCGCTCCCTCATGGTCGCGGCTCTGTTTCGGGGAAGACTTGGTTCAGGGTAAGCCCTTCGACAGGTTCAGGATAGACCCTTCGACAGGCTCAGGATAGACCCTTCGACAGGCTCAGGGTAGACCGAAGAAGGTCTTGCTGGTGGCGGTTACGGCATTGGCGAAATCGGCCAAATCCATCCCTTTTAATTCGGCCAAATATTTAGCGGTGTGAATCATAAGGGCAGGCTCGTTTATCTTCTGCTTTCGCATCGGCTCCGGCGACATATACGGACAATCGGTCTCGAGCATCAATCTATCGGCCGGTACAATTTTAGCGGCCCGGCGAGTAAGCTCTGCGTTTTTGAAAGTAACTACGCCGGTGAAAGAGATATAAAAACCATAATCGAGAACAATCTTTGCCTGCTCGGCTGAGCCGCTAAAACAGTGAAAGACCACTGCCTTGAGACCGTGGCCGTGTCTGTCTAAAATCTCCATCGTCTGGTCGAAAGCCTCTCTGCAATGGATGATTACGGGCAGATTCAATTGTTTGGCAATTGTCAGTTGTGCAACGAAAGCGCGCTTTTGGTCCGGCTGTGGTGACAAATTATAATGGAAATCCAGACCTGTTTCGCCGATAGCAACGACCTTTTCGCTTTGTGCAAGCTCTTTCAATTCTGTCAGTGTATCAGCGGTTAGGTCTTTTGCATCGTGCGGATGGATTCCGACAGAGGCGTACATATTTTCAAATTTGTCGGCAAGCTCGATGGCTTTGCGGTTCTGCTGCGGGTCCGTGCCTACCGTGAGCCAGCCGACAACACCCGCGGCAATACTGCGAGTCACAACGGCCTGGACGTCATCGGCCAATTGTTCAAAAGTCAAATGACAATGTGTATCAATCAGTTCCATTGGTTTTAGGGTACGAAAGCGTTTTTGTAATATCTTATCTGTGGGGTGCCTTTTGGCCCCAGGACTATCGTAACAACATCAAAACGAAAAGGCCTGTCATCGATATCGTTTGTTGCAAGAAAATAACGGGCGGTCCTTATCAATCTGGTTTTCTTGGCAAATGTAATGGACGATTCGGCTGAGCCGAAAGTTTCGTCCGCCCTGGTTCTGACCTCGACAAATACGATGGTCCTGTCGGGAGCGACCATAATCAGGTCGATTTCGCCGGTCTTGCAGGAGAAGTTGCGCGTGAGGGTTTTTAGGCCTTTTCTTTTGAGGAACCTCTGGGAGCGTTTTTCACCCCATCGGCCGAGCAATTCGCGGTTGGCCAACAGCTTGCGTTTGTTCAGGAGCAAATTTCGTATCCTTCCCTTCGATTACACTCAGGGTAAACTCCCTACGCTCAGGACAGGTTTTATATATCGTTATTTTGAGACGGTGTGTGTGCTGTGCCGCTGGGCGAGCCTGACGGCTTTGCCGGTCCGCTTGCGGAGGTAATATAGTTTTGCTCGTCTTGTTTTGCCGCTTCGGATGGCCCTGATATCGAGAACATTGGGCAAATTAATCGGGAAAATCCGTTCCACACCCTCGTTATTGACAATCCGCCGAACTGTGAAGTTTTCGTTAATGCCGCGGCCCTTGCGGGCGATTACTGTGCCGGTAAATATTTGCGTGCGCTCTTTGTCGCCTTCTCTGATGCGGCAGCGGACATCCACAATATCGCCTATTTCAAAGTGCGGTATATCTTTCTTCAAACTTTTGCTTTCAACCGCATCCAATATTTCGGTTTTCACTGATTTATCTCCTAATAAAAAGTGCACAAGAGCCCCCGGCTTTAGGAACATGGAAGCACATCCGGGGATAAACTCCAGAGCACAAGCGCACGGTAATACTCATAGTTTAAAAAGCAAATATTAGTCTAACCATTTTTGGCATAAAGACAAGCAATTTTTGAAAAATTATGGTTTTTGGCCGTTTCGGCACGAAATTCCGGCGAAGTCGAAAACCAACAGCTATTCGTCCGGCTATTTTTCCCCGGCCTGATTAGACGGGCCAGTTCGGTGAGTCGGTGCGGGCGGTTTTCAGATATTCTTCAATCTTGGCAACTACATCGGGATAGTCGGCGGCGATGTTGTGTTTTTCTGTGATGTCCTTATTCAAGTCGTAAAGCTCCAGCGGCTTATTCGGTGCCAGGCGGACGGCCTTGTAGTTACGCCAGCGCACCACCTGCTGGAGATTGCGCCCGATGAATTCCCAGTACAGAAAACGGTCATCCGTTCTCTGTGGTCTGCCTAACAGCGTGGGCAAAACGCTTATGCCGTCGATGCCTGAAGGTGCTCTGGCGCCGGCCAGCTCAGCTAATGTCGGCAGCAAGTCGGCAAAGTACCAGACGGCGCTGCTGGTCTTGCCGGCAGGTACTTTATCCGGCCAGCGGACAATCATAGGTGTGCGGATGCCGCCCTCATATATATCGCCCTTTTTTCCCCGCAGTTGGCCGGAGCTGTCGAAAATTCCTTCCCAGCGCTTAGCTGCTCCGTTGTCCGAGCAGAAGAACACGAGCGTCCGGGCGTCGATAGCCAGGTCCTTCAATAGCGCCATAATGCGGCCTATGTCTGTGTCCATCCGTGTAATCATTGCCGCGTGTACCTTTGCATCGGCAGGCCAGGGCTTGTCCGTGTAGGGTTCTGTGCTCGGGATTTCGTACTTTGCGTGGGGGATGGTATATGGGAGGTACAGGAAGAACG
>JAUWBX010000476.1 GCA_030609625.1 Phycisphaerae bacterium | reverse complement strand
AGTCCTAAAACTACAATCTTCATTTGTCACACCTAGAGCCTATCCAAATAACCCGCTCTATTGCGGCCGGCTGCAAAGCCCGATGCCTGCGTTGTCGGCCTTGGCCTCGAACTTTTCGCTCGGCCTCATAACGACCCGGTTATTCGGATAAGCTCTTACTTTATCGATTCAGCCGTCTGGCCGAAATCCTTGACGAAATAGTGCTTTGTTCCACAAAAAACCGTGGTTCCAACTATCGCAAATACAATCAAAAAGAAGACCACCAAGGTGGCGTACGCGACCTTCCTGCCCTTTAGTGTAATCTTGTGCCGGAAAGCCAGAATTATCCCTAACAACGCCCAAACAACTATAACAAGAACTATCTTGGAGTCTGCCAGCCAGGCATGAGTAGGTATTCCGAGCGTCGCCGAGTTTGCCGCAGCCATTCCGATTCCACTGACCAGCCCGAATGTCAGCAGGACAAAACAAGCCTTGAGCCCCAGCAGATTCATCTGTTCGAGCTTCTCGAAATTGGGCACCTTGCCGAGGACCTGCATGACCTTTTTTTGCTTTAGCTTGCGTCTGCCTAACAAGTACAGAAAGGCGCTGGCGGTCGCGAACATTGTTGCTACACCGGCGAGAATCATTGCAATACCGTGGACGATTGCCCATGGAGTGTCGGCCACTGCAAGTGGCTCCGAGGCAGGTTCGGCAACAATCGCAGTCATCAGAATCATTGCCAGGATTACCCATACCATTACCGAGCCGAACCACACCTGCTGGATAGCAATACTGAAAAACAGGTATATAAGGCCAAATACAATAGTAAGGACAATCATCGACTCAAACAGTCCTGTCAGCGGCACCGCTTTTATCGCAACAGCCCTGAATATCAGTATGACAGCTTCCAGCGTTACCGCTAACGAGACGAGAGGCAAGAGGAAGCGTTTGTATTTCTCGCCGCCGGCCGGCAGTTGAAGAATGCCTACAATCGCTGCTGCCAGATATAGCGCTATCACAAATGCAAATATGATTATTTCCGGTATTGGCAGAGCTAACATTTTTGCTCCTGTTCGTTGGTATTGTGCGCACCCGATTGTGTAATGTATGTCGGCGGCACCTTTTTTAGCTCCTTTTCAGTAACCAGTATTCGGTAGTTTGAAATCCCGCACACCTGGCTCATTCGTCGAACCGTCTGCTGAACTTCTTCATCGCTTTTGCCGTGGACCATCGTGTACAGACTATAAGGCCAGTTTTTATCGGTATGGCGTTCATAGGCGTGACTAACCTCCCTAAACCCGGCAAATACCTCGCCCACTTCTTCGGTTCGTTCGGGTTCAACCTGCCAGACCACCATTGCTCCAGCGCCCAGGCCCACTTTGAAATGATTCACTATCGCTCCTATTCGTCGAAGCTTACCCTGCTGTTTCCAGTCTTTCAATACTGCCAGCAGTTGTCCTGTATCTATACCTATCTGTTGGGCCATATCCTTAAAGGGACTTTGACTTTTCGGCAATCCCTGTTGAAGAACAGCCAGAATCTTCTGCTCAATACTTGACATAATTGCATTATATTGAGTTCGGTTCACAATTGCAATTTAGAAGTCGGAAGACAGAAGACAGAAAACAGAAGACAGAAGACAGAAGACAGAAGTCGGAATTTGCTTTTTGTCCTCTGTACAGACCGAAATTTTTTGTCATGCTGAGCCCTTCGCTGCGCTCAAGGGTAAACTCCGCGAAGCATCTGGTCTATGAATGAGGATAATCCCGATAAATCGGGACTCGTGCAGAAAGAGATTCTTCACTTCGTTCAGAATGACAAATTGCTTGAATCTGCCCCGGTTTTAGTGTAAAAACTTCACAAAACGTTATTTAGTTCCTGTTGCGGAAACAGTATTTGTCATTCCCGCCCCGCATCAAAGTGCGGGATAAACTCCAGCGGGAATCCAGTTTTTCGCTCTGGATCCCTGCTCCCCGCTTTCGCGGGGACAAGTTTACCCCTGCGAAAGCAGGGGCAGGGGTGACATCGTAGGTTTTTGCTTTCCGCAACAGGAACTAAATAGTAAATTGTGGGAGTCTAAAAATGAGACCCATCAAAATCGCAAGCCGCGGCAGTAAGCTGGCTTTGGTACAATCCGAGCATATCCGCAGCTTGCTCAAGAATCTCAGCAACGGCATTGAAATTTCCCTAATGAAAGTGCCAACGAAAGGCGACCGTGACAAATCAGACTTTCTTTATAAGTCCGACTCCATAGGCTTTTTCACTTCTGAAGTTGAGAAAGCGGTTCTTGACGGCAGGGCTGACATCGCTGTTCATAGTCTTAAAGACCTGCCCACGGCCTGCACGGAAGGGCTGGTAGTTGCCGCGGTACCGAAAAGGGAATCCGTTGCCGATGCGTTGATAGCCAACCGCGGATTTCGCGGATTACACGGACTAAACACAAATAAAAAATCAGTGAAATCTGTGTAATCCGTCCCTCCAGCCCCTGATGGGATAAGCAGTAAAAAACCTGAAAAACTCATATAGTTGTTAGTGATTTTAGTCGATAAAGGATTATTGAGGATTGAGCGTGTGTATTGCGTAATGCGGAGCGCACAAAGGGAAAACGCAATATGAGAATATCGGAAACAGGGTAATTTTCAAAACATTTTTTAGGAGATTGAAGATGAGA
>JAUWBX010000027.1 GCA_030609625.1 Phycisphaerae bacterium | reverse complement strand
GAATAACCCTTCATTTCTTGTCATTCTGAGGCGGAGCCGAAGAATCTGGCCAACGAAGAGTCCCGATACATCGGGGTTCAGACCTGTCCTTGAGCAAAGCGAAGGAATATTTATAGCTATTTTCGCGAACAAAACGGTCAGTTTGAGACTACTAAAAAGAGCACCACTGCACAAAAGACGTCAGATTAACGATTTTACTGTTGAAAAAAATAAGAATTAGTGTATAATATCATTCGTGGTAGATTAGCGCCAATATTAGCGCAAGAATACAAAATTAACAAAGCGCAAGGCTGTTTTTACGCGTCTTAACGGGTAAATAGGGGAAAGAGGTGTTACGGTGAACAGAAAAAAGGGGTTTACACTAATAGAACTTTTAGTGGTAATCGCCATCATTGCATTACTGATGGCGATATTGATGCCGGCTCTGCAGCGGGTAAAGAAGCAGGCCAGGAGCGTTGCGTGCCTGAGCAAGCTCAGGCAGTGGGGCCTGTACTTTGCGATGTACGCCGATGACTACAACGGACGATTCATGGCGGGCTTTACGGCAGAACCTCAGGACAATCGATGGGTTTACGCACTTGGAGATTACTACAAGTGGGATGACGAATTTACTTGCTGCCCCAACGCATATAAGCCGTGGGTGGATGAATTCGGGGTAAACTCGGGTGCCGAAGGAAGCGCTTTGGGTGTCGGTGTGACGATGGCCTGGGGCTACATGAATAAGGATCACTGGAAAAAGCCGATGAAGGGAAGTTACGGAATCAACGGCTGGTGTGTTGACCCCCAGCCTGGCCGGGAAGCTCACAGCGGGGGAGTAAATTGGTTCTGGCGCGGGCCGAATGTGGCCGGGGCAGGGTACGTGCCCTTGTTCCTGGAGGCACAGCGATATAACGGCTGGGCGCTACACACAGACAGGCCGCCCAGCTATAGCGGCGAGCGATGGAACGACGACGCCCAGATAGGGCGCTATTGCCTAAACCGGCACGACGGGTTCGCTGGTTGTCTGTTCTTAGACTATTCGGCGCGTAAAGTGGGTCTAAAAGAGCTCTGGACCCTCAAATGGCATAAAAACTACAACGAATCCGGCCCCTGGACCCAAGCCGGCGGCATCGTGTCGAGCGATTGGCCGGAATGGATGAAGCCGCTTAAAGATTATTAAAAAATAACGACCTTGACGAACGATAAAATACAATTGCAAAAGTAAACTAACAAAAATGTAGTGAGGAGTATTTCTATGGGCAAGCGAAAAGGCCTCGTCCTGCGTAGCGACGTAATTCGCAGAGTAGGATTTACCCCGTTAGAAATTAAGATTCCTGATCGGAAATACGGAAGATTTCTAACTTGCCCCGTTAGAAGAAATTTTTCTAATGGGGCGGGGTTTACACTAATAGAGCTTCTGGTCGTAATCGCCATCATCGCGCTTCTAATGGCAATCCTGATGCCTGCACTAAATCGGGTTAAACAACAAGCAAGAACTGTCGCCTGTTTGGCAAATCTGAATCAATGGGGCCTTATGTTTGCGATGTATTGCGGCGATAACAACGCCTATTTCTTTACCGGCGAATTGAATGGCTCACGCAGCGGCATGGGTTCCGGTGAATTCTGGCGAGAAACCATGAGACCATACACCAAGGATTTCAGTGACAAGATGTGGCTTTGCCCGCAAGCAAAAAAACCACGTTCACAGGGAAATATCCCGCAAGGCGCCTGGTCCAATGTAGCCTGGGAAACCAGCAACGATATAGGCAGCTATGGTCTGAATGGCTGGGTATTAAATATCAAGGCGTCCATACAGTCCGGCAACAGGAACGACGGCTGGGGCCGGACACCGGCCGATTGGCACTGGGGTACTTCCGAGGTCAAAAGTGCAAATAATGTCCCGGTCTTTACAGGTAGTTGGTGGGTTGATTCCTGGCCAAGGGAAAACGACCAACCTCCACCAAGTGGGGCTGGCCCGGCGGATACACCTAATACAAATGAGATGAACCGTGTCTGCGTTGACCGGCACAATGCGTTTGTAAACTGCCTTTTTGCGGATTGGTCCGTTAGAAAAATTGGGATTAAGGAATTGTGGACACTCAAGTGGAGCCGTGGTTACAATGTGAACGGTCCCCATACAAAAGCTGGCGGTAAGGACCAAAGCAACTGGCCGGCATGGATGAGACATTATAAAGAGTATTAAAAAATAACCTTCATAAAAAAACAAAAGTCCCCGACGCCCCGACTTGCGCCGCTCGCACCTGCGGTTACGCGAGTGCAGGCGTCAGACGCAGGGGCAGGCAAAAAGTAAACTAACAAAAAGGCAGTAAGGAATATTTCCATGGACAAGCAAAAAGGCCTCGTCCTGCGTAGCGACGTAATTCGCAGAGTAGGATTTACACTAATAGAGCTTCTGGTCGTAATCGCCATTATCGCTGTTCTGATGGCAATATTGATGCCTGCTCTGAACCGGGCCAAGGAGCAGGGCAAACGAGCCGCTTGCCTTAACAATCTCAAGCAGTTGTCACTTGCGTGGATTATGTATGCGGGTGAGAACGACGACAAAATTGTTAACGGAGAAGCTGCCTATAGCAGCAACAAGAGCAATCCTATGCCCAACCTGCCCTCCTACCACACGAGAGAACCGTGGTGGACAGGTGACGACTGTGCCTCGGGTTACATGCAGGGGGAACAATTAGCGGCGGACGTGCAAATAAGAGCTATCAAAGCTGGTGCACTATTTCCATACTGCAAAAACGAAAAACTTTACCGCTGCCCGACCGGTATTCGTGGAGAAATGCGCACGTACTCCATAGGCGACTCTATGAATGGTCTTTACAGGGATGAAACTCACCGTGGTGACGTGGGGGTCAGAGTAGGCAGGACAGTATTGTGGGTTAAGAAGAGAACGGAGATTAGCGTCCCAGGCCCGGCATATAGAATAGTTTTTCTTGATGAAGGCAGGGTAACTCCCGACAGCTATGCTACGCATTACAATAATGGGCAATGGTGGGACCCGCCCCATGTCCGGCACGGTGATGGGACTAACGTCTCTTTTGCAGACGGACATAGTGCTTACTGGAAGTGGAATGCTGCCGAGACGATAAAAATTGGCAAGATGGCCAACCCGCTGCACCAGTTTCGGCCTACTACCGATGTGGGCAGAGAGGATTTGGAAAAAATGCAAAAGGCTATCTGGGGCAGATTAGGCTATTAGCCGAAGCAATAGGCGCGATTTTTTGTACTTATTGATTTTCCACTAAAACTTGGCTTCTTTGGGATTACAGGCGGACACGATGTCCGCTTTTTTTATGCGCAAGGCGTACTAAAAAAACCGTTGCATAAGAACTCACAAAAGATTATACTAAACCTATAAAGCAACACCGCAAAAAATCAACCAACATAAAATACATTAAGGAGTCTCAATATGAACAAGCGAAAAGAATTCGCCCCGTTAGAAATTAAGATTCCTGTTCGGAAATACGGAAGATTTCTCCGAAAGTCCGCTTGTCCGCTTGGGGACGCCTTACGGCGGGAACGCCTTACGGCGGAGTCCTTAGGATTAACTTGCCCCGTTAGAAGAAATTTTTCTAATGGGGCGGGGTTTACCCTGATAGAGCTTCTTGTCGTAATCGCTATTATCGCGGTTCTGATGGCGATATTGATGCCTGCGCTGAACAGGGCCAGGGAGCAGGGCAAACGTGCCGTCTGCCTGAGCAACCTAAAACAACTGACACTTGCCTGGATTATATATGCAGATGATAACGATGACAGGATTGTTAACGGAGAAGCCTATTGGGCCCCTACCGCCGCCGCCGCCGCACCAGTGCCCACATCTGGTCCCCATAGGGGCGAGCGCTATTGGGTAGGCAACGATTGCGCCGCTAATTTCATGCAGGGAGAACAACGACCGCAAGACATACAAATACGAGCTGTCAAAGCCGGAGCGCTATTTACATACTGCAAAAACGAAAAGCTTTACCGGTGCCCGACCGGTATTCGTGGAGAGATGCGCACGTACACCACATCTTATGGTATGAATGGTTGTTTCGATGCAACTGGAACTTATACTGGTAACAAGGGGGTCAGAGTGGGCAAAACGGTGTTGATGGTTAAGAGCAGAACAGAGATTACCGTCCCCGCTCCGGCATATAGACTCGTTTTTCTTGACGAAGGCCGGATAACTCCGGATAGTTACGCTATTCATTACGTTATTCCCCAATGGTGGGACCCACCGTTTGTCCGACATGGTGACGGCACGAACGTCTCTTTCGCTGATGGCCACAGCAATTACTGGAAGTATAGAGGGGCAGAGACGATAAGGGTCGGAAAGATGGCAAACCCGCCGCATCAATATGCGCCTACTACCAACGAGGGCCTGGATGATTTGCAAAAAATGCAGAAGGCCACGTGGGGGAGATTGGGTTATACTCCAACTCATCGATAAATAAAATAACAAAAAATACAGAAGGAGTATCATTATGAACAAACAAAAAGGCCTCATCCTATGTAACGACGTACGCTCCGTCGCCAAAACTCTGGAGCGTCGGCGACTTCGCAGAGTAGGATTTACCCTGATAGAGCTTCTGGTTGTAATCGCCATCATTGCCTTATTGATGGCGATATTAATACCTGCGCTGAAAGCTGCCAGAGAACAGGGTAAACGCGCGGTTTGTCTTAGCAATTTAAAGCAGTTGACGCTTGGGTGGATAATGTACGCAGATGATAACAACGGCAAGATTTGTACGGCCCACTTTGGCAGGCAGTATTCCTGGGTAATGGCCGGCCGCAATGCTTCTAAGGCTAAGCAAATAGAGGCTATGAAATCCGGAGTGCTGTTTCCATACATAAAGAATATCAAACTCTACAAGTGCCCAGCCGGTGTTCGCGGAGAATTGCAAACGTATTCCATTGTTAGCTCTATGTGGGGCAGCATCCCGGTTGACGGGGAACGTCCCAAGGAGTTGTGTTTTAAAAACAGGCTGCAGATTCGCAGACCGTCCGAAAGGTTAGTTTTTGTTGACGAAGGCCAGTGGGCGTGCGGCCCCTGCGGCCCCTGGAATGTTTGGCATGATAAGCCGATGTGGTGGGATATCCCCTCGATTCGACACAGTAATGGGACGAACTGGTCTTTTGCAGATGGGCATAGTGACTACCATAAGTGGGTGGATAAGCGTACAAGGGTTCTTGCCTTGCTGCTGCCGCCCTATAAGGGTGTGAATCCCGACTATGCCAGTGTGTCCCAGCCGGGCAATGAGGATTTGGAATGGGCGCAGATGGGTTGTTGGGGGGTTGTTGGGGGAAATTAGGCTATACCCCAACCGTGTGGTATTAAGAGCAGTATTGATATAGTTTCCTAACTATGCGGCGTTGCGTTTATTAACGCTGCCAAAAGGATATGTCTCAACCTGTCAACGCTGATATTATTGAGGTAATCTTCCGTAAAATCCAACCTGAATCGCCCCCTGAAATTCCTGATTCGTCTCTTAAGCTCAATCCTGCCCAATGCAGCTATTGAAGTTGCTTCTCTGTCAAAATACGTTCTTGCAGACATAACCCTCACCTCTGAAAAACTATTTCTAAAAGCTGGATTCGTGTTATTAGTACTAGTATCGTCCCTCATATCGAACCACTTTTGCAGAAATCTTTATACCGCTGCCTAAACCTTTGATTTAGTGTATTATTCAGCAAAAATTTTTTTGTCATTTTGCCGACCGTCTGATAACGTTTGATTATGAAAACTGAAAAGCTAAATTACTACTTACCACCCGACTTGATCGCCCAGCACCCTCTTGCTGTTAGAAGCGACTCGCGACTGCTGGTTCTCAATCGCGCTACCCGCGAAATTCTCGACGGCCGATTCAGCAATATTGGAGATTTTCTGTCGCCCGGCGATTGCCTTGTGCTTAACGATACGAAGGTCTTGCCCGCTCGTTTTTTTGCACGTCGAACTACCGGTGGAAAACTCGAAGGTTTATTCCTCGCCCAAAATACTGATAGAACCTGGGATATAATGTTAAAAGGTACCCGCAAACTAAATCCCGGCGAGATTCTCATTCTAAAAGACAAACAAAAGGCCGATTTTTGCAAAGCCGTACTGCTCGAAAAGCAATCACAGGGCAGATGCCTGATAAGGCTAAAGACAGAGGCAGACACAGAAACCGTTCTCGATAAAATCGGCTTTCCACCACTGCCCCCATACATCAAACGAGATGACGACCTGACTGTCGCCAAAATGGATAAACTGCGGTATCAAACAGTTTACGCCCGGCATGCCGGCGCCGTTGCCGCACCAACCGCCGGACTGCACTTCACGGACAGTCTTATCGAGCAGTTAAAACAAGCCGGCATTTGCTTTGCATATATAACACTGCATGTCGGAACAGGCACATTCAAACCGGTAACCGCGGAAAACATCGAAGACCACCAAATCCACCAGGAAGGATTCAGTATTGACGAGGAAAACGTCCGGATAATAAATGCAGCCAAGAGCAAAGGAGGGCGAATAATCCCTGTCGGCACAACCTCAACCCGAACCATCGAGACAATAGCCGCCGGCTCAAAAATCAAAGCCGTAAGCGGCACAACAAGTTTATTCATAAAGCCTGGCTATAAATTCAAAATCATCGACGCAATGATAACGAATTTCCATCTGCCCAAATCCACCCTCCTCGCACTGGTCGTTGCCTTTGCAGGCCTGGACAACATCCTCGCCGCCTACAATCATGCCATCGAGCAGCGATACCGTTTTTATTCCTACGGCGACGCAATGCTGATTATCTGAAAAGTCAAGAGCATAAAGCTAATTTGCTTTTGACCCTGTAGCTAATTACTTATACATCTCATCGAAATGGCCCTGAGCGTTGACCACTGCCGCTCGCATCATATCTTCAGCCTTAGCGGTTTCTCGTTTGGCTAATACCTTCATCAGCCCGGCTGTATCCAACTCCTGCGCCGCTTTTTCACACGCCTCCCAGCTCAGCACGCTCCTTACCACTCTGTCGATGCCCTGCTCGACATTATCGTAAGCCCGTGCCTGCATATCATGACCTTTCCATCGGCTAAAGCCTGCCTGCTGAATAAGCCCCGCGATAGCAACGTTCATACCATTGACCCGCGTACCGTGGTCGATATCATATTTGCCCGGCCCACCGAGAATAATACCATCGTTGTACCCCTGGCTGTTAAGATGCATATGCAACATCATATCGTTATCCAATTCTTCAACCGTATCTGCCACGTGGTCAAGGCCAATCATTTCTGAGTGCCCGAACTCTTTATTCACGCCTTTCTTTTCTCTGGGCACCCCGAACTCATCCTCGATTCTTCGCCAGAACAATAATGCACTTGCCACCGTCGGTATCAGCATAGCCGGGTGTCCTTCGTTCGGCTTCGGTTCAAACCCTATATATAAACTGCCGCCTTTTTCCTGTTCGTATTTACACAACCCTGCGATGCTCTCCTTGAGATTCTGGTACATCTGTCCTATACCCACAGTGGCAATATCATAACCAAACGAGCCGTTCCAGATTATAAGAGAAGGTGCTTTGCCTGCCTCCGGATGCCACGCCTTTTTCAAAGCGCCGTATGCCAGGTCAACTGTTTTTGTGCCCAATTCTTCAGCGGCTTTTCGCTCTGTCGGGTCTAAGGACGCAACTCCACCGTAACCAAAATGACAATGCGCCCCCGGCGTAATCATCGCCAAATACAATCCCGAATCCACAAGTGCGTCCGCCACAGCCGCGGCATTGTCATCATCGACTTCCGCGTCGTAGTGCATCTCTATACCCAGCTCGACGTTATCAGGTATCCTTGGAGCGATTTTATCTGCTACCAGCTTTACCATTTCCGGCGTACCGAATTTGCCGCCCCATTCCGGCCGCATATCACCCGGCACAAACCCGCCCTTACCCGGATTAAATGTCCATCTGCATATACTATGTAAAGATTTTTCTGCCATTTTAACTGCTCCTTTTCAATTGATTGTTTATTCTTCCATTTATGACTCTTAATCCACCACGTCGATTATTCTGAGCACTACCACCCTTGTCATTCCGAGCGCAGCGAAGCGAAGTCGAGGAATCTATTCAAATCAGCCCACGAAGTGGCTCCTAACCTTTTCGTTAAGTTCTGTCATCCAAAACACTACCACTTGTCATTCCTGCGAAAGCGGAAATCCACTTTTTTCAATTTTTTCTTTGTGCCCTTGCTGCTAAAACTTTTCTCTTTTTAATTGCCCTTTCAAAACCTCTTCCCATCTTCCATACGCTTGTTGATAGGCTTCTGCTAACTTCTTATTCGGCTCGATACTCTTAACCGGCTCTAAGCCCACAAAGGCATCATCGGCCCCCTTGTAAATACCCGCACCGATACCCGCCCCCCTCGCGGCCCCCTGCGAGCCGTCGGTATTATAAAGCTCCACGGTCGCACCGGTAATCGTAGCGAAAGCCTCCGCAAACAACGGACTCAGGAACATATTCGCATTTCCCGCCTTAACGGTTTCAAGCTCAATTCCCATATCGCGCATTATCCCAAGCCCGTAATTCAGCGCAAAAACGATTCCTTCTTGAGCCGCCCTCAGAAAATGAGCCTTCTTGTGTATATTAAAATTCCATCCGTGAACAGATGCCCCGATATTCCTGTTTTCCAAGGTCCTCTCAGCCCCGTTACCGTAAGGCAGTATCACCAGCCCGTCAGACCCAATCGCAACCTCCGCCGCTAACTCATTCATCTGCTCGTAGTCCAGCCCTTCGCCGCCGACAAAATTATGTTTCAGCCAGCTATTCAGAATCCCCGTCCCGTTAAGGCAAAGCAGCACACCGTATCTCGGCTCCTCCGTTGAATGATTGACGTGAACGAATATATTGACTCGCGAGAGTTGGTCGTAGTTTTTCTTATCACTGATTCCATACACCACACCGGACGTCCCTGCCGTAACCACAATTTCGCCCGGCTGCAATACGCTAAGCGACAGCGCATTATTAGGCTGGTCCCCCGCCCGATAGCTCACTTTCGTCCCGGCCCTAAGCCCTAATTCGTTGGCCGCCTCTTTCGTCAACTCACCCTGGACAGAAAACGTAGGAACCCTCTCAGCTATTAACTCCGTAGAGATTCCGTAGTTTTCTAAAATGAATTCCGCTAACTCATCTTTCTCGAAATCCCACATTATCCCTTCGGACAGACCGGATGGCGTCGTTTTTATCTCACCCGTCATCTTCATCGCAATATAATCACCCGGCAGCATTATTTTATGAATCCTCGAATAGACCTTCGGCTCATTCTCCATCACCCACTTTAATTTCGACGCAGTAAAATTACCCGGCAGATTGAACAGGTTCTTAAGGCACTTTTCTTCCCCGATATCCACTGCCGCCCTTTCACCGATTTGCACTGCTCTGCTGTCGCACCAGATTATAGAAGGCCTCAGTACCTCCTTATTCTTATCCACACAAACTAACCCATGCATCTGATAAGAAATCCCAACCGCCTCCACGTCCTCCAAACTTCTGATTTCTAAAGCAACCTGCTGGGTTGCTTTCCTGACATGTTCCCACCAGGTAGAGGGCTCCTGCTCAGCCCAGCCCGACTCTTTCGCGATAATCTCTAATTCCTTCTCCGGCGAGGTCGCCGTCGCCAATACTTTACCCGTCTGGCTCTCTATCAACGTCGCCTTTATCGACGAGCTTCCAACATCATATCCCAACAGTAGCGCCATTTAATTGTCTTTCCTCATTATTTATCCCTGGGTTTCACCCAGGGTTGTTTAGCCCCCGGACCTGTGCCGGGGGTCGTTTAGCCGTCGCCGGAAAGCCTGCCCTGAGCTTGCCGAAGGGGCGATGTAATCCATGCTTGCCCAGTAACAAATAGGTCCATACCATAATTCGGTGCGGGCTCATTCCGTGCTTGATACGAAATCCACCCAGATTATAACCATTCTAAATAAACTCACAAGATTTGTTTAGATAGGCTCTAAAAGGGGGTGAAAGGGGAGCACTTAAGAACGTGCTTTTCTTTCTTCGATGGTTTCATCTTGCCAGACGACCGGAATGCCTTCCTCCTCGAACATATCTTCGATTAGTGTCATTCTGGTTTTATCTTTAGGGCGTTCGGGAAATATCACCCCTGGGCTAACATCTTTTTGTTTCACCAACTGTGAGTCAATATAATCCCAAATCTGTTTAATTTGGCGTCTTACATTTCTCCGAACTGCCGAATCTGTCATTTTATCCCAATCGGATGCTTTAACCTCCGCGAGCGCAACCAATTTATCACCAGCATCGTTGACAAATATGTCAATCCTACCTTTGCGGCCGGTTGGCTTAGTAACAGCTTTCTCTGTAAGAACCTGCCCTTCCGCGGTATTAATCCAATCGGCCTGTATCTCCTTATGAAGTGCCTTTCCCCGCCGAAGTCGCTTCGGCTCTTTGTTTGTTTTAATGTTCATTCTTTTGTTATTTCTACTTTAGGCACCGTGATCCAAATTAGCGCGATACCAATCAAGTTCTCTTGGCAACTTAGCAAAGGGAAATAATTGTTGGGCCTCTTCTTTCGACAAGTGAT
>JAUWBX010000342.1 GCA_030609625.1 Phycisphaerae bacterium | reverse complement strand
TTCTACAAAATTCAGAAGTCAGAGGTCAGAAGTCGGAAGTCAGAATCTGTACTCTGTCCTCTGTTTTCTGTCTTCTTTCTTTTGTTTGTGGTAACGCCGGCTATCTCGCAGGCCCGGGTCACTCAAGCTGATTACGAGCGAGCCGACCAGCTCCAATCTAATCTCAAGGGCCTCGTGTTCAAGAAAGAAATCAAGGCCCATTGGTTCAATGATAGTACGCGATTTTGGTACCGCAATGACCTTCGTGAAAGAAAGGAATTTATCGTTGTCGATGCCGAAGAAGGAACGCGCAAGCCGGCATTCGACCATCAAAAACTCGCGCAAATGCTCTCGGCTGCTACAGCTAAAACGTACGCTGCTGAGAATCTGCCATTTGATACCTTCAAAGTCATCGATGACGCCAATGCAATCCAGTTCGAGATAGAAGAAAAGGCTCACCTGCCGGCGGCCAAGGTTCAATGGAAATGTAACTTAACAACGTACGAATGTACGCGAATCGGACTGGTGGAGGAAAGCAAGCCGCCGGATGAAAATGAAGATAAAAGACCTCGCAGAGAAGACCGTGACAAAAGAAATTTGTCGCCGGACGAAAAATGGGAGGCCGTATTCAAGGAGCACAATCTTTATCTGCGCTCAACACAAGACGCCAGAGAGTTTCGGCTAACTCACGATGGTGAAGAAGGACACTATTATTCCTCCGCGTCCTGGTCTGGGGACTCCAAAAAGATAGTTGCCTATCGCACTGAGCCCGGAGACAACAAGATGGTGTATTTTATTGAGTCTTCGCCCAAGGAAGGTGGAAGGGCCAAGCTGCATTCACATCAATATGACCTGCCGGGCGATAAATTCACTTCCTATGAAATGAGCCTTTTCTTCATACAGACCAAAGAACAGACCAAAGTCGATACCGAACCGATTGATTTCGGACGCCCTCCCAGATTGCGCTGGACGAAAGATAGTAAGAGCTTCACCTTTGAGCGAATTGACCGTGGGCACCAGCGGGCCCGAATCATCCGCGTTGATGTGAACACAGGCAAAACAAAAACTATCGTGGACGAACGCTCCGAGACCTTTATCAACAAGCGGTGGGGCGGCGCAAGAACCCACTATGTGGATGATGGCAACGAGATAATCTGGCCTTCCGAGCGGGACGGCTGGAAACACCTGTATCTTTATGACGGCAAAACAGGCAAATTGAAGAACCAAATCACTAAAGGCCCCTGGGTTGTCCGCAGTGTCGTCCACGTGGACGAAAAAAATCGTACGATACAGTTTAAGGCAAGTGGACGCGAGAAAGACCGGGACCCATACTTAATTCATTACTACCGCATCGACTTTGACGGCACCGACTTAGTGTGTCTGACGCCCGGCAGCGGCAACCACACGGTCCAATTTTCCCCCAACCGGAAATACCTTATCGATACCTATTCGAGAGTTGATTCTCCGCCGGTGCATGAACTTCGCCCGGCCTCGGACGGCAAGCTCATCTGTGAGCTCGAAAGGGCCGATGCTTCAGCGTTGCTCGAAGCAGGCTGGAAAATGCCTGAGCCCTTCGTGGCCAAAGGTCGCGACGGCAAGACCGACATCTGGGGCGTCATTTTCAGGCCGATGAAGCTGGATGAGTCGAAGAAATACCCCGTTATCGAAAAGATTTACGCCGGTCCCCATGGTTCTTTCGTGCCGAAAACCTGGCGTGACTTCCATTCGGCACAGTCGTTGGCCGAGCTGGGATTCATCCTGGTCCAAATCGACGGCATGGGCACGAACAATCGCTCAAAGGCATTTCACGATATCTGCTGGAAGAATCTTGGAGACACCGGTTTTCCTGACCGCATTTTGTGGCTCAAAGCAGCCGCCAAACGTTACCCCTATATGGATTTGAACCGTGTGGGAATTTTCGGTACTTCCGCTGGTGGCCAATCTTCCACACGAGCCATGCTGGCCCATCCGGATTTCTACAAAGTGGCCGTTTCTTCCTGTGGCTGTCATGACAATCGAATGGACAAGGCGTCCTGGAACGAGCAATGGATGGGCTATCCGGTAGGCCCCCACTACGCCGAGCAGTCCAATATCACCAATGCCCACAAGCTGCAAGGCAAACTGCTGCTCCTCGTTGGGGAGTTGGATAGAAATGTACCTCCTGAATCTACTTACCGATTAGTTGACGCACTGATCAAGGCCGACAAAGACTTCGATCTGCTTATGCTGCCCGGTCAAGGCCACGGCAGTGGCGGGACTTACGGTAATCGCAGAAGACGGGATTTCTTTGTCAGACACCTACTGGGTATCGAACCGCCGAATTGGAATTTGGACAAAAGTATGTGACCCCACTCCTGACCATCACCCCGGTATTAACCCCTGATGTCGATGAAGGTTTGAACAACTGCAGGGAGACGGGCATCAGTTACCGGCCTCGTGGCTTTGGAAAAGGTCCTGATTCAACCAAACCCGAGTCAAGCCACTTCTCCGCCATAATAGCATAGTCTTTGAAGTCGATAACACAATCACCATTAAGGTCGGCAATTGAGCATCTGGCGGGAAACTCTTTGCGAACGGCTTTGCGATATGCAGATACGGTTATGCTCCGGTCAGAATGAACTTCAACAATGGCGTAAGAGTTGTTTTCAGCGCCGGAGCCTTCCACCATAGCCCTGAGCGTGTAGTAGTGAATCCCTCGAATTTGGCTGTAAGCTCCAGAATGGTAGTGCCCTTGCAAGACGGCGAGGACTTTGCCTGATGCCTCCAGGATTTGGCGGACATCAGCAGCGTTATTGACGTAGTGCGAACCTGTGCCATGAAGCAATTGGTGAATGAAAACGATAACGGGACCACCTGCAGAGGCAAGGTCTTGTTCAAGCCACTCGATCTCAGATGCTGGGATGTTTGCATCGGTCCAGGAGAAATTACCGTGGTCATAGTCGGTTCCATCGGATAAATAGTTTGCATCAAGAATCACGATGTGCAGACCGTTAAGGTCGAAGGAGTAGTAGGACACATTGGGCGCGATGCCCGTGTTCTCGACATTGGTAAGGAACTGCGATTTGGAGATGCTATCCATATCGTGATTGCCAAGAACGTGATAGATTGAGCCTCTGAACTGCCGAAATATTGCCTCAACCGCCTGCAGATAGGAAATAGTATTTTCTTCGACCGGTGGGTCATCTTGATCTTTGAAATCGCCGAGTTCGACAAGGAAATCCGCTTCCTGTTTATTCATCAGTTCAACACACTCGGTCATCTTGTCGAGGGATTCGCTACAGAAGCGGTTGGAGTAATTTCTGTCGGTATAGTGGGAATCGGTGACTATTCCGAAACGTGCGGTATTCGGTCTGGGCCCGGCAAATGTGTGCGAAATAAGCGGCCCTACGGTCAAACTCGTTAAGGAAGCAGCAAAGGCTTTCAAGAAAACGCGGCGGGTGATTATCCAATCCTGATGGGCGGGCGGGATAGGCTGGTTTCTCATTTTAGCCTCCTTCTGTTTAGTTCGTTCCTGTTGCAGAAACAGTATTTGTCATTCCCGCGAAACCTGTCCTGAGCGGAGTCGAAAGAGCGGGAATCCAGCTTTTTCGCTCTGGACCCCTGCTTTGGGTTCCCGCAAGGCGGGGTCCCTTGCAGGGGTGACATCGTCAGTTTTTGTTTTCCGCAACAGATACTAGTTCGGAATCTAATGGTTTCAAGAGAAACGCCCAAAGTCTGATGGGCTTCGGTAGTTCTTATCCACAGAGATTATATCATCGTTTGTCCCACATGTCAAAGAAAAGTCAAACGTCCTTTTGATATATAATCGTGACGAAAGTATTTCTTATGCACACCTCATAACGCTTATAATAAGTTTGCGCTCTGTTGAAAACATGGACTGTCATTCCTTCGACAAGCTCAGGAGGGACTCTGAGGCGAAGCCGAAGAATCTCAATTCTTGAGCCATAAAGAGATTCTTCA
>JAUWBX010000245.1 GCA_030609625.1 Phycisphaerae bacterium | reverse complement strand
CAGCGCTGATACTCAGCGGCGTGTTGATGTTAGGACATATAGGCAAAAAGGCCGAGGCTGACAAACTCGAAAACGCAGTCGCTACGGTGATAGCCGAGGGTAAAAGTGTAACATACGATATGAAGCCGCACCGTGATGACCCAACCGCAGTCGGTACAAGCCAAATGGCTGATGCTATTATTGCAAAAATAGGTAGTTCGTAGTTATGAGCGGCTCCAAGCCATCTCCAAGCTCATAGTTCATACTATGAATCAGGATGATTTCCGCAAATTGATTTCGGGTCAAAAGGCAGGCCTTGGCACAGCGCTATTGCGTTTGCTTTTAGGGTTTGCGGCGGCTGGCTACTCGATTGCTGTTCGGGCTCGCAATTTTCTATATTCCAAAGAATGGCTGAAAGTGCATCGTGCTGATGCAGCGGTGATAAGTGTCGGCAATATTACGGTCGGAGGGACAGGTAAGACGCCGCTTGTAATCTGGCTTTGTAAAGAGATAATTTCAGATTCCAGATTTCAGATTTCAAATTCTCAGTGTGCAATACTTACGCGAGGCTACAAGGCAACTAAAAACTCAAAATTAAAAACTCAAAACTATTCAGATGAGCCGGCGATTCTTGCCGAGAGTTGTCCGGAGGTCAAAGTGATTGTCAATCCGGACCGCGTTGCAGGGGCGGCGGAAACTGTCAGTAAGTTCGGGGCAAGTACGCTGATTATGGACGATGGATTTCAACATCGCCGATTAGCAAGAGACCTGGACATCGTAACAATTGATGCCACACAGCCTTTCGGCTACGGCAAAATGCTTCCAGCGGGACTGCTCAGAGAACCTGTCGCTTCACTTAAGCGAGCTGATGCTGTTGTTATTACCAGGTGCGACCAAATCACCGAGACCGAATTGGGCCAGATTGAAAAGAAGCTGGAAGCAATCAATCCGAATATGATAATCGCAAGGTCGATACACGCCCCCACTTTTGTAAAATATCCAGAACCTCCAGTCATTCCCGGCAAAACGGGAATCCAGAAAAATAGCGAAACAATGGATTCCTGCCTGCGCAGGAATGACAGCATTGAACACCTCAAGGACAAAAAAATATTTGCCTTTTGCGGGATAGGCAATCCGGACGCTTTTTTGAACACAATCAAAACAATAGGCTCTGAACTTGTCGGCTCAAAAGTCTATAACGACCATCATCACTACACAGACGATTGTTTAGCTGATATATACGAACAAGCCGGAGGCCTTAAGGCGGACTTGATACTGACTACCCAGAAAGACTGGACAAAGATAATTTCAGATTTCAGATTTCAGATTTCGGATTTTGAATCTTCACGGCCTTTCGCATATATAGGCATTGAGATAAAATTCTTAGCTGGGGAGGACAAATTAAGGGGCTTGATTGAAAAGACGCTAGCAGGTAAAATGCCCAAAAAGTAATTAACCAATAACTTATGCCTTTATGTATGAAAACCTGCTAAAAACGGTAACGAATCTTGGCTCGCCGAAAATTTTAGTCGTGGGCGATTTTATGCTCGATGTCTATATCTACGGCGATGCGTTGAGAATCAGTCCGGAAGCGCCTGTGCCGGTACTGAAAGTTACCAAGAACGAATACCGCTGCGGCGGGGCAGGCTCAGTTGCCGCCGACCTTGCCGCTCTTGGGGCGAGACCCTATTGTATAGGTGTTATCGGAGACGACCGGAACAGCGAAATCCTCAAAAAAAAGCTGTCAGGAATCGGGGCGGATATCACCGGCCTGATTACAGCAACCAACCACCCTACCATCAGCAAACAAAGACTCATAGGTCTGGCACAGCATCTTCATCAACAGCAACTAATCAGAATGGATTATGAACCCACAGAGCCGCTCTCGGATGAGCTGAATGAAGCGGTTCTGCAGGCTTACAAAGACAAATTAGCACCGGCTGATATCGTTTGCCTGCAGGACTATGACAAGGGCCTGCTTAGTCCCTCGGTCTGTCAGCAAATGATACAATCGGCCGGGCAGGCGAACAAAAGGGTCATCGTTGACCCTTCACTGACAAGCGATTATTCAAAATACCTCGGTGCCACCGTCATTACGCCGAACCGCAAAGAGACTTCCGCGGCGGTAGGTTTTGAGATAACAAATGCAGAAACCGCAGCCAAAGCGGCGGAAGAGCTTGCAGGGAAATTGAAACTCCAGGCCGTGGTAATCACGCTCGACAAAGAAGGTGCGTATCTTAGAACAGAAGATATAAACCAAATCATACCAACCAAGCCGCGCAGCGTTTATGATGTTACCGGAGCAGGTGATATGGTTTTGGCGACGCTTGCAATAACCTTAGCTGCCGGTTGTGATTATAAAACCGCTGTGCAGTTGTCCAATATAACCGGCGGGATTGAAGTGGAAAAATTCGGTACTGTAACGGTAACTATTGAAGAAGTAGTCAATGAGATTGTCCGTCAAAGCAAAAGCGGCAAGGTACGCTCGATTGAGCTTTTGCTCGATGAACTTACCTGGCACCGCAGGGGAAAAAAGACTATAGTATTTACGAACGGCTGTTTTGACGTGATACATAGAGGACATATCGAATATCTGGGATTTTGTAAATCGCAGGGTGATGTGCTTGTCGTCGGACTAAATAGTGACAGTTCGGTAAAGACTATCAAGGGACCTGCTCGCCCAATAAATAATCAGCACGACAGGGCAGCCGTCTTAGCTGCATTGGAAATGGTTGATTATATTACGGTCTTCGAGGAACCGGACCCACTTAACTTAATCAAGAAGGTAAAGCCGGACGTATTAGTGAAGGGCGAAGACTGGGCAGAGAAAGGCGTCGTCGGTCGTGAATTCGTTGAATCCTCCGGCGGCAAGGTCGTTCTTGCACCGTTAGTGAAAGGCAAAAGCTCAACCGAAACAATCGAAAAAATGAAGGAACTGGAATCAAAATCCTGATGGATGAAGATATAAGAAGACAGATTATAGAGACCATCGAAACACATAAGAAAATGACTGCTGAACTCCAGGAAAGCGGCCTTGAAACGGTCGTATCGATCGCCCAGGCTATAACAACAGCATTAAAACAGAACGGGACAGTTTATCTCTGTGGGAACGGAGGCTCAGCAGCGGATGCCCAACATATAGCGGGCGAGCTGGTGGGTAGATTCAGGAGGGAGCGAAAGGCCTTAGCCGCGGTGGCACTTTCGACCGACACTTCCATAATCACATCCATTGCCAACGATTACGCTTATGAGAACGTCTTTTCGCGGCAGGTAGAAGCTCTGGTCAGAGAAGGGGACATCTTGTGGGCTTTTTCGACCAGCGGCACTTCGGCGAATGTCATTGCAGCCGCTAAGTCAGCGAAGAAAAAAGGTGCCCTTGTAATAGCCTTTACAGGCACAACTGATAGTAAGCTGGAACAAATTGCCGATATTTGTTTTTGTGCCGATGCCGAATCAACGGCACGCAGCCAGGAAATTCATCAGCTTGCCTATCATATAATCTGTGACCTTGTGGAACAAAGTTTTGCCAAGAAGTTAAGCTAAGAGTATCTAACAAAAAGACAGAATGCTAAAAAGAATAAAGAGGAAGAGATTGTTTAACAGATTTCTCGACTGCGCTTTCGGCTGCGCTCGAAATGACGGTTGTGCGACCTTCGGCTGCGCTCGAAATGACGGTTGAAGTTAGTTGTTCATTTTGTTATACGTTCCAAGGATAAATTTTAATAAATATGTCTAACAAAGCCATATTTTTAGACCGTGATGACACGCTAATTGAAGACCCCGGCTATATCAGCAGTCCCGAACAGGTAAAGCTGCTGGATGGCGCTGCTGAGGCACTTATCGAGCTTAAAGCGCTCGGGTATAAGCTGATTGTTGTTACCAACCAATCGGCTGTGGCACGGGGCATCGTTACCGAGAAAGTCCTTGGCGAAATTCATAAACGCTTAGAGCAATTGTTAGCTGAAAAAAAAGCGTTTTTAGACCGGATTTATTACTGTCCCTATCATCCGGATGGAGTTGTTGCAAAATACCGTAAAGAAAGTGACTTCAGGAAACCGAATCCGGGAATGCTGCTGAGGGCAGCCGAGGAGATGGATATCGACCTTGGCCAATCCTGGTGCGTTGGCAATAGCATCAGCGACATGAAGGCCGGTTTACGGGCCGGCTGCAAAACTATTTTGATAGACCTGCCCTCACATCAACAACAACTCGAACCAGGCCAGCCCAGGCCGGACTACAAGGCTGTAAATATTAAGGAGACGGTCAATATCATAAAAAAGCATCACCGTTCGTCCGCTGAGGTGGAAGTACAAACTCACTCGGCCACCATGGAGGGAACTGAGCCGGTTCGGCAAGTTGCTGAACAAATTCCCGAGGCCGTTGAATCGTTTTCGCAAGCTGCCGAACAAATTCCCGAGGCCGTTGAACCGGCTTCGGAAACCCCCGAACAGACTCCGGAGGCCGTTGAACCGGTTTCGCATACCGAGGAACAACAACTTCAACCAGAGCCGGAAGGACCGCAAACACATCCCAGAGAAGAGGAAATTCCCGGCGACAGAACCGAACCCAGCACTAATTTCACCAATTCTTTTGAAGTTGAAAAAATTGGTGCTGGGCTAAACAGCGTTCTCAAACAACTAAAAAGTATGCAGCGGACGGATATGTTCGGTGAGTTTTCCACAATGAGACTGATGGCCGGCATTATACAAATTATTGTTCTGTTTTGTTTGTTGATAAGTATATGGTTTCTGATGAGTCCAAACAGGCAGGACAACTCGGTCTTCATTGCACTTGGCTTTGCTATGGTCTTACAGATTATGTCATTAACTTTCT
>JAUWBX010000065.1 GCA_030609625.1 Phycisphaerae bacterium | reverse complement strand
AGTCCTCCCTGCCAACCACCCGCTCCGTATATATGGCCGCCCAATCCACCTGATAGCACGCTGCCGTACATCGCCGAGCGGCAATACAGCGCCGACTTCTCCGTCCCTCCTTCGGCGTCTAACATTCCTGCATAATATGGTTCGCCGTTAATACCGGGCACAGGCGGCGAGGCATTGAAAATCTCGGTCAGATAAGGATACAAATCGTGCGTCCGCCTGTTGCCAATCTGATGAAACGTCAGCCACTTTGCCTTGTCCGTATGACCGAAGTTGCGCAGTGTCGAAGGGTTCGAGTTCGTACCCGCCGGCGTCCCGAACGGCGGATGCCCATACCTCTCGACCACCTTATTGGCTGCTTCGTTCCATTCCTCCGGCGGTATGGTGGCCCCAGTCCAATCAAGATGAATCGGACTGAACAAGCAGATGTTCGCCTGGTATCGGCTCCAGATATACTGAATATAACGGGTGTACGACCCCGGCCAATCATAATACTTCTTCCACGCCTGCCCGATGTCACGCCGTGATACTTCGATAAACGGAACAAAGCCCTGCGAATTCAAATAGTCAATCTTTTTGTCCATATTGCGAAAATACGCAGGGTTTATTCGATCAACATCCGGTAAATACTTCTAATAGCCGGGTACTTTACCGGGAAACAAAAACGCCCGGTTCCCGTCCTCGTCGTGCATGTCCTTGGCGCTTTGTGTGCCCGCCTGTTTCCACGCCGAACGCAGCACCGTCCCATCGGGCATCTTCAGCCCTGATGGCTTATCGTCGTTGGCCCAGTTCCCGAGCGCAGCAATCATCGCAATACAGTTGAACCCCTGCTTCCTGCGAAATCTCAGGTAATCTTTAATACCTGCACCCGGACCAATGGGCCGTTCCTTATCGTCGTCGTACCAGCGATACCGAAAAGTCGCCACCGGCCACCACGTATCGCCTAACAGGAAGAACGGCGTCCCGTCGGCCCATTCGAACGCATGACCGTTTGCAGAAGCCTTGACCATCCCCCTTCGACACGGATTTATTTCTTTCTCCGCCTCAGACCACGCAATAGCTGTAAACTTTCCGCTCTTGCCGTTAAGCCCGGTATCCTGCTGATTCGAACCGCTCCGCCAGCTCCACGTCCCCGCCGCTCTCGCCAGAACACGCACACGAAATACATTATCACCGTCCCAGAATCCGTAGCATCGTTTCTCGAACCCCGGCCCTTTCAGGTCAACCCAGACCTCTACTTCCTTGTAAGGATTTTCATAAGTTTTCTCGGCATACAGAGTAATCTCCACCTTTTCCCATACTTGAGCAGCACCGGCAAAGCCCACACTGAATGTCCCCAACAAAAAAGCGGCAGCCGCAAACAATGTCAGGAGAAATCCCGACCTCGATACTCGTTTCTCGATTCTCGTTTCTCGCATTACCGATTCTCCTTCCTCCCGACGAGTCGGGGTACGCAAAATACCCCCATTTTTGCTTTCGCACCTGCCGTAATCATAACATACGTGAAAAATATGTCAAAACAAACTAGTAGTGCTCTGTCAAATGTCGATTGATGTACTGTCATTCCTGCGAAAGCAGGAATCCAGATTGTTAGAAATGGATTCCGCATCAAGTGCGGAATGACAACAACTCAAATCATGCTTGACAAAGCAGTAGGGTGGGGCTTGCCCCACCGAGATGATGTTGCTAATCTTTGCACACCTTAATTCTGTTCGGCTGGCTAACTCGTACTACGTAGCGAATCTACTTCGCAGAATAGCAAGCCCGCCCTACATAATTATTTCATTTACGCGCGGGGCGGTATTTTAATTTGCCCGAATCTACAAAACAAGCTACAATTTTGACGTGATTAAAAGAAGAAAAACAAAGACGGTCAAGGTCGGTGCGGTAAAAATCGGCTCCTCGGCACCCGTTGTTATCCAGTCGATGACCAAAGTGCCGACAATTGATATAGCCCGTTGCGTAAGGCAGGTCAGTCATCTCGTTAAGGCCGGCTGTCAACTGGTCAGAATAGCCGTCCCCAGACGTGCCGACACTACTGCTTTTGCTAAAATCGTTCAAAAAGTAGATGTCCCTCTTATTGCCGATGTTCACTTCAGCCCTAACCGGGCCATTGAAGCGATAGAGGCCGGGGCCGCCAAGATAAGACTGAACCCCGGCAATATAAAGAAACGAAAAGATATTCTGCGAATAATAGACGCAGCCAAAATGCACAAGGTCGCCATCCGAATTGGCGTCAACGAAGCAAGTATTAGAAACCTTAAAAAGCAGTCTGTCCCTATCGAAAAGCGTACCACTTTGATGTTAAGGGAAATGAAAAAATATGTTCAGCTCTTTGAAAATCATAATTTCACTCAATTAGTTCTAAGCGCAAAAAGCAGCGACACTCTAAGAACCATCGAGATTAACCGCCGTATTGCGGACGCCTTCCCCTATCCTATTCACCTCGGCCTGACTCACGCCGGTCTGCCTGAAGACGCCCGGATACCCTCAGCCGTTACTTTGGGTGCTCTCCTTGCAGAAGGTATTGGTGACACTATCAGAGTGAGCGTCGCCGGCAATCCTCTTGAAGAAACTAAAATTGCAAAACAGATTTTAATCTCACTTGGTCTTTACGAACGCTCTTGCCCCGAGTTGATAGTCTGCCCAACCTGCGCCCGTGCTGAAATCGATGTCATCAAGTTAGCCCGACGAGTTGAAAAGGCTATACGCGACATCGACAAACCGCTGCGTGTGGCCGTGATGGGCTGCGTCGTCAACGGCCCGGGCGAAGCCGCCGACGCCGACATCGCCCTTTGTGCCGCAAAGAACAAAGCATACATCTACCGCAACGGCCGAAGAGTCTCAATAGTCCCCGAACACAAAGCCATCCCGGCACTGTTGAAAGAACTGCAAAAACTATAACAAGAAGAAAGGAAATCAGGTCATCAGGGAATTAGGGTGAAGGATATCAGAAAATCAGGATACCAGGCCAAATCTATCTTTCCCTGATAAACTGCTACCCTGATACCCACTACCTGATAAACTGGTACTCTGATAAACTAACATAACGTATGGGCACACAAAAAATATCGGCAGATAAATCTGCGGAGCTGCTGAAAACAACAATCAAAAGATGCTGTATCGTTATCATTTTCAGCATCGCCTTTGGATATATCGAAGCCGCTGTGGTTGTCTATCTGCGAGCTATCTTCCATCCTGACGGCTTCACTTTCCCTCTGACTGACTTGGGGACCATATTGCAGGAGAAACCACTTCTATTCACTGAAATCGGCAGGGAAGCCGCTACAATAGTTCTAATATTCACCGGCGCCTGGCTGTTCGGCCGAAACCGCCGGCAGCGTTTTGCTTATTTCTTGACCATCTTCGCAATCTGGGACATCTTCTACTACGTCTGGCTCAAAGTCCTTATCGACTGGCCCGCCTCAATTATGGACTGGGACATACTCTTCCTAATACCAGGAACCTGGGCCTCAGCAGTTCTATACCCGGTCCTTATCTCAATTACAATGCTCATATTTGCCGCAGCTATACTCTATAGAGACGTTCGCGGCAGAGACATCAAAGTAACACGGGCCGATTGGCTTGTCTTTTTTGTTGCTGCGATTATTGTGGTGGTCTCTTTTTACATCCCCGGCCGGCATATCACCGAGAACGATTTCAAATCGTACTTCTATTGGCCGCTGTTCGCTGCCGGGCTCTTATTAGCCATCGGGATGTTCCTCAAATGCCTCTTGAAGTCTAAGAGCAGACCGTAAAAACACAAAGGAAATTAGAAAGTGCCTAAATTATCCCGGCGCGCCGGAACCAGGAGAACAGGAAATCAGGATACAGGTTATCAGCAGAACAGGGTATCAATCCGCAGTCCTTGGGACTCCTTACGGAGGACACCTTACGGTGGAAAAAATAATGCTACTTTGCAAAAGCTATGTAACGCGAGCCTGATGTCCTGATAACCTGATGCCCACTACCTGATAGCCTGATACGCTGATAGCCTGAATCTTTAGCTCACTTTAGGCACTTTTAGCTTCTATTGTCTCTTGATGCATGTGTTCCAGCCGGCTTTTTGTATGGTCTTCGCCGAGGGTTTACGCCCGTCTCTTGCACAAACCCCTCGAACTTGCCGAAAATCATCTTACCCGCCGAGGTCTGAAGCGAGCTGGTTATGCTAATAAGCAATTCCCGCCCAATCTTGTTGCGGGCGCCTTCAACAACAACCATCGTCCCGTCGTCCAGATAACCGATGCCCTGCTCGACCTCTTCGCCTGCCTTTATTATCTTAACTTCCATCGTCTCGCCGGGCAAAGCAACCACTTTCAGCGAATTAGCCAAATCATTTATATTCACCACATCAACTTCACGCACTTGTGCAACCTTGCTGAGGTTATAATCGGTTGTTGCCAATCTCCCGTTACAGGCCCTGGAAAACATTACCAGTTTCTGGTCAACACCTTTGACCTCCTCGACCTCCGCTATCATACTGTCATCAATCTCCACTTCAATAACGGAGTTTGACTGCATCTTGTGGAGTATATCAAGTCCCCGCCTGCCGCGGTTACGCTTGAGCTTGTCGGACGAATCCGCTATAAGCTGCAGCTCATTGAGCACAAAACGTGGAACAACTACCGGGGCGTCGAACAGCTTACTCTGACACAAATCCGCAATTCGTCCGTCAATAATTGCCGACGTATCCAAAACCAACGGCCGCATGCCCTTGGTCTGCTTGGCAAATTCCACGTAAGGAATCACAAAACGCACGTCATCCTTGGTCCGCATCACGATACTGATAACAAGATAACATATACATATTCCCATCACCGATTTGATTGCCGCACGGGTTATCTCTGTCAAACCAAGCCTATGAATTTCGTTTAGCAGATCCAGCACCTGCGCCAGGCCCCAGGTCAAAAATAGCCCCACCAAAAGCGCAAAAAATACTCCCGCGAGAGCTACAAGTCTTTTTTTAGGCGTAAAAATATCCACAAAAAAGACAAGCGCCGCCAGTCCGAGACCACACCAAAGGATTGTACTAAAATTCGCTCTGCGCACCTCCTCAGGGAAGTATTTGACTTCGCCGTCCTCTGTGTATTGTGAAATGGCATCTGAACTTATGTAGCCGACTACAACCGCGACAATAACGACAATAAATATACCTCTAAAAATCAACAGTAACATAGTTATAAACCTCCCAAATTATGACACAATTTTATTATTTACAATCCGAACTATTATATCCTGCTCACAAACTATTATCAATAATTACATTATGTTCCAAAAACAATTTATTTTGATGCTCTAAAAGCTGCTAAAGTTCCACACAATTTCAACACCGATTTGGCCCTAAGAACGCTCGGAAAGAACCAATTTTTCGCTAAATCTTCGGGTGCATGTCATCTTTGTAGGTAAAAACCACATTTTTAATGGGTGGCACGCTCAAACTTTGTTTGGGCGTGACCTTTCAGGGATAGCTTTTCCCGCTTTGGTCATCCCCAAAACCCCCTGCTTCTGCAGAGGCAAGCTTGTCCCCGCGCAGGCGGGGAATCTTGAAGATGCCAACCGAAATAGCTGAAAGAGCACTAAAAGCCCAAAAAATCTACCTACAAACTCGACATGCACCCTAAATCTTCTCCTGACTCGGAATAATCTTGACAAACAGCAATACAGGCGGTAACATTCCTGATGCACCGAGCGATGAAGACCACCTTGTGTTGGCGTTATACAATAGCTTTTTAGCTGGGCATTGTTGCATCTTGTGTAGGTTTTCGCAACAAACTTAACTCTATTATGCAATCGATGCCCGATGAGTTGAAGTTTATTGAAAAGATATAGTTGTTCTAAATGAGAGGAGGCAATATGTCCAAAGAAACTCAAACAAAAAAAGAAATGAATAACCAGACCGTTACCCGGGACACCAGCCGTTCGGGTTCACCACATGTAGGCCCCATTGGCTTTTTACTCACGGCTGTGTATTTAATCCTGTTATCAATTATCCTTGTGGTCGCCATGGTTCAGTGCTGGGCGCTTTCGATTTCGGATGAGGGACGCCTGCTTCTTGTTGTGGTACTTGCCGGTGCGCTCGGCGGACAGGTGCGCTCTCTCCGCTCGTTTGCCTGGTACGTTGGTAATAAAGAATTGAAGAGGAGCTGGCTGACACAATATATCCTAACACCATTCGTCGGAGCAATCCTCGCGATTATCTCCTACTTCATTATCCGTGGGGCCTTCTGTCCAGCGAACTCAACCGTACAACAGATAAATATATATGGGTTTGCAGGCTTAGCCGCTCTCGTGGGAATTGCCTCCGAGCCTATAGCGCTCAAGCTAAAACAGGTGGCTAATACCTTATTCACAAAGCCAATACAGGGAAAGGATTCCAAACCTCAGGAATAACCTGACCCATATCGGCCCGCTTCGGCCTCGGCCTTCGCCGAAGCAGGAAGGCCAAGCCGTAGTCAGGGAAGGCTTTGGGGATGCTGAATACAGGAGAAGACATCCCCAAGCGTGGCACGGGCATCCTGCTCGTGATTACTATATTATTCACGGCCTTCAAGGCCGTGCCACGTTACGCTTGAGGTCACCTACGCTCCATAGCTTCAGCGACGGAGCGCTGCCGCCCTTCCAAACTATCAAATCAAATGTAACAGACTACTAACTGGTAGCGGATATGCACCTGCTCGGCTTTGCTCAAAAACCCTTTTCGTACCTCCGATACCAGCGGTAGGGTGGGGCTTGCCCCACCATTATTTCTCCGATACTAACAATAGCCTCCCAGGAAAAGATTGGAGAAGCAAATAGGTGCTTTCTTTTCGCTTAATACAGGGATTTGACTTAGCCAACGGTCTTTCTAACCGTTTTTATCGTTATGTAAGTTGGTGTTTGTAACATAGTTATAGTGCTCTCGACTGAAAATTCCCGTTTGTGCGCGGGTAAGTAGCTTTACAATAATAGTTTATGATTTTACTCGCGGGAATTTACTACCCTGAAGGGTATATTAAATTCTCACAGATTCTGGTTGCGTATAGGTTGTATCTTCTGGGAAAAAACCATTTTTCTTGTAAATCTGATTTTTGCAGTATATATTTCCAGTAAAGGCCGAATCACGATTTACTCGCTGGGTTCTTATGCTGCAAAACCAGCGTTGTTTGGGTTCTTATACGGAACCATATAAAAATTGTTGGGCAAACGGAAAGGAGAAACCGATGAGAAAAGCTGTAATTGCCTGTGTGGCGTGTATTCTGCTGAGCGCAGTCATGGCTGGCTCTCGGCCCGCTGGTTCTGGTGACCTCCAGATAGTCCGAGCCATGGTGGTTGAAACTGGGCAAGAGGAGAAGGCAGTCTATATCGACAAGAAGACTGAGATGAGAACCTTCCACCATTACCTGGTCTACTGCCTATTGAAGAATACGGGGACGGAAAAGATAACTGTCTTCACCGACTTTTCCGGCATAAAAGGTGGGAGCCTTAGCCCCACTATCGGCAAAGGTGGAGATGGAAAACCAGGGACGATATTGCTGAGTGGGCCTAGCAAGAGGCGCTACAAGGGCGATCCGATTATACCGTGTGCCGCAAAGTTGGGACTTGTTGATCTCCAGCCCGGTGAACTTGCACAGATCAGGTTCGAAACGAGCACGCTCACCCGTCTCCGCTCCGTCGTAATCAAATATGAGGCGCATCACCATTGGGACGGCAGGTTTGGCAACTGTGTTGGTCGTGCAGTCAGCGAACCGATTGAGGTACAGGTTAAGCGAAACGATTGAAATGCCCAACCAGTCACTGCACCCGACCAAAAAGCTGGCGCTTTTTGGCGGCTTAGCATAGTGTTGAAGTTCTAATTGATTGCCAAAAAGAAACAGAATTGAGATGGATGAAAGAAGCACAAAGATCAAAGATGTTTATGTCCCATTGATCTGCAT
>JAUWBX010000408.1 GCA_030609625.1 Phycisphaerae bacterium | reverse complement strand
AGTATAAGCCATATATTTGAGCACAACCTCTATTACGGTAGGCACGAGAACGCACCGGATGACAAGAACGCGGTTACAGAGGTTCCATTGTTTGTGGCGCCGGAATCAGCAAAAGCAGGCTTTGAAACCTTGAGAGGTTTTATGCTTAAGAAGGGTTCACCGTGCATAGGCGCGGGAATACGCATAGATGATAATGGCGGCCGAGATTTTCGGGGAAATACCGTCACCAAAGACGGCCCACGCAATATCGGTGCTTACGAGGGAGGTGCAATAAGTCCGTAGTCAGACGTAAATCAATAACTTAAAATGAAAGTTGCGAAAACAATCGGATTAATCAGAAGCCTGGTAGAAACCGCCCGCAGCGGTGGCAAAAAAGTCGGCCTTGTCCCGACAATGGGAGCACTCCACGTCGGCCACATTTCGTTAATCGAAGCAGCAGTCGAGAAATGCGACTTTGTTGTAGTCAGCATCTTTGTTAATCCCACACAGTTTGTCCCCGGCGAAGATTTTGAGAAATATCCACGACCTCTGGAGGCCGACCTGGAAATTTGCAGAAAGGCAGGCGTTGATGTTGTTTTCGCTCCGACTCCCGGGCAAATGTACCCCGCGGAAAATATTACTTGGGTAAGCGTCGAAAAATTGACCGAGTCCCTCTGCGGTCCATTTCGTCTGGGCCACTTTCGAGGAGTAACCACCGTCTGTACCAAGTTATTTAATATCGTTGCTCCTGACATCGCTTATTTCGGCCAAAAAGACGCCCAGCAGGCAATCGTTATCAGGCGAATGGTCGCTGATTTGAATATGCCTTTGGAAATTGCCATCTGTCCCACGGTACGCGAACCGAACGGCCTGGCCATAAGCAGCAGAAATAAATATCTAACCGAACAGCAGAAAAAGGATGCGGCGAACATTTACAAGTCCCTCCAAAAGTGCCGTCAAATGATTGACGCCGGCGTAAAAGAAAGCACAGAAATCATCACCGAGATGAGTAAGATATTACAACAGGTCCCGTCAATAGAGATAGAATATATAAGTATCGTTGACGCCGAGACGCTCCGGAACATTGACCAAATTGCCGGTAAAGCCCTTGCAGCCGTAGCTGTCAAAATCGGCCCCGCAAGACTAATAGACAACATTCTCGTGGACGCAGCAAAATAAGATTGTATAATGGCGCTTAACTGAAACGTCCTTACGGGAACTTAGCTTCGGAAAAGTAACAGAGGTGATAAATTATGTGGTATAGAATATTGATTGAGCAGGATGAAGATAAGGTATTTATTGCTGAATGCCCTTCTTTGCCCGGATGCATTTCTCAGGGCAAAAATCGCAAAGAGGCTCTTGAGAATATTCAAGATGCCATTAAGGGCTACTTAGAGAGCCTGAAGAAACACAATGAACCTATTCCCCCATCAATTCAAGAAGAGATTGTAGAGGTAACAATTTGAGCAAATTACCAGTACTTTCGGGAAAGCAACTTTGTAAGATATTGGGAAAGATGGGTTATCGCACAGACCATCAGACTGGTAGTCATATTATCCTTAGGCACGAAAATCCACCCCATCGCAGGTTAACTGTCCCGCATCATAAAGAGAGCGCAAAAGGTACCTTGAGAGCTATTTTAGGCCAGGCAGGATTGACAGTAGGCGAATTTAAAAATCTATTATGAAATATATTACCAACTTCAGGTAATGTAGTTCTTAACTATTATCTGTTGCGGAAAGCAAAAACCGACGATGTCACCCCTGCGGAAGCAGGGGTCCAGAGCGAAAAAAACTGGATTCCCGCTTCCGCGGGAATGACAAATACTGTTTCCGCAACAGGAACTAACTAACGGCTAACTCATAATTATGTTTGTAAAGATATTAAAAAGCAAGTTACACCGTGCAACGGTTACTGATACGAAGCTGCATTACCCAGGCAGTATCGCTATAGACTCTGCCCTGATGGAAGCAGCCGGCATATTGCCTTACGAATCTGTCTTGGTCGCCGACTTAAACAATGGCAACCGGCTGGAAACCTATGTCGTCCCCGCTGAGGCCAATTCCGGCCAGATTGTAATACTTGGTGCAGCAGCCCGGTTGATTAAGCCTAAAGACATTGTTATCATTCTTAGTTTTGGTTTTTTCACCCCCGACCAGGCCAAAGAATTTAAACCAAAAATCGTCGTTCTTGACAAAAACAATAAAATTAAAGATAGCGAATAAGAATAGCCGATGGTGGTTACTATCTAAATACAAACGGCTAAAAGATATACGCAATACGATATACGCGATACAATAAATGTTTCCTGAGCTTTTCGAGATACCTTTCATACATCTGACCGTAAAAAGCTACGGCCTGATGATGGTCATCGGTTTTCTTGCCGCCGTCTCTCTGATAAGGCACCTCAGCCGCAATATCACACCCAACCCTCAGCTCATTACCAACGCCGCCCTTTACTCGTTAATAGGTGGAGTGGTGGGAGCACGTCTGTTTTACGTACTTCATCATTTCAAGCATTTCAAAGAAAACCTGGGCTCTGTCTTCGCCATCTGGCAGGGCGGCCTCGAGCTTTTAGGCGGCGTGATTTTGGCAATTACCATCATCTTGTTTTATCTCTTCTATCACAAGCTACCCATCCGCCGCTACCTTGACATCCTCGCTATCGCCTTAATGCTGGCTCTCGTCTTCGGCAGAATCGGCTGCTTTCTAAACGGCTGCTGCTTCGGCAAACCAACAGAACTGCCCTGGGCCGTCCGTTTCCCCTATAACTCGTTCGCTTACAACAGTCAAATAAATGCAAATTTAGAAAGGAACCGACCTGGCCCTCAGTTAAGATTACCTCATGATGAGTATATAAGCTATATTGACAAGGACGGAAATTGGCACACAAAACTATACGAAGACTTAACCGAGCAGCAAAAAATTGAGGTCACCACGGGCAAATATCGATGTTTGCCTGTCCACCCAACCCAATTATATTCATCCGCCAACGGTGCTGTCCTGTGCCTCATACTTTATCTTTTCTGGCGAAGGTCGCAAAACGCCGGCAAAATCCTTACCAAACCCGGCTCAACCTTTGCTTTGATGTTTGTTCTTTACGGTATCACACGATTTTTTATTGAATTTTTGCGCGATGACAATCCCTTTGAATTTAACGGCCTGACAATATCGCAAATTATCGGAATCGCTATGATTATCCTCGGTGCGGTTTTGGTGATTATATTTCAAAGAATGAAACCCAAAATCCCTATTGATGTTTGAATATACAATGGAACAAACGTATTGTCACTCCTGCGTAAGCAGGAGTCCAGGAAACACTGATGAAATGGCTGGATTCCCGCTGGAGTTTATCCCGCACTTTGATGCGGGGCGGGAATGACACCTCTGT
>JAUWBX010000180.1 GCA_030609625.1 Phycisphaerae bacterium | reverse complement strand
ACAGAGGTGTCATTCCCGCCCCGCATCAAAGTGCGGGATAAACTCCAGCGGGAATCCAGCCATTTCATCAGTGTTTCCTGGACTCCTGCTTACGCAGGAGTGACAATACGTTTGTTCCATTGTATATTCAAACATCAATAGTTCCAAGTTTTGGGTTTTAATTGTGAGTTAACTCAAAACTCAACACTCAAAACTATATCTGTCAGCCGACCTCGAATCGGACAAATCTTTTTATTTTAGCCTCGCCGCCGGCCTGTTTGGCGGCATCGGCAAGGACCTGGGCGACGGATTTGCTGTCGTCTTTGACGAAAGGCTGCTCGAGAAGGCAATTCTCAACAAAGAATTTCCTTATCTTGCCTTCGATTATTTTTTCTATGATGTTGGCCGGTTTGTTTTTGACCTGCTCGGCAAAAATGGACTTCTCACGCTCGATGGTCTCAGGAGCAATCTGGTCTTTATCTAATGCCATCGGCTTGGTTGCGGTAATGTGCATCGCCATGTCGGAAGCCGTATGCTTAAGCACATCTGCGGCTGCTACATTGTCATCGCTGGTCTCAATTTGAACCATTGTGCCAACTTTTTCGTTGAAGTGAATGTATATGCTGATAAGTCCCGGGCCGTCGAGCTTATATTTCGCGTAATCTCCCACCTGTGTTTTTTCGCCGGTCTTACTGACCATTTCGGTGAGAACGTCACTGAATTTTCTGCCATCAACAACGGCCTCAAGGACATTCTCTGTTCCTTGGCCGTCTGGACAGACCAGGGCGAAGTCAGCCAGGGCTTGTGCCGTGGCAATAAAATCATCGCTCTTGGCCACGAAATCAGTCTCGCAGCAAAGTGTTGCCATGGCCGCCGTTTTGCCGTCTTCGCTAGCTTTGCACACGACCAGACCTTCGGAAGTTTCTCGCTCGGCACGTTTGGCTAAAGTCGTAAGCCCTTTTTTTCTAAGTATATCCATAGCCTGCTCGATATCGCCGTTGGCTTCCTGAAGCGCCCTTTTGCAATCCATCATTCCCTGTCCGGTCATTTTCCTAAGTTTCATCACCATAGCTGCTGAAATTTCCACCATATTTAAAACTCCTGTTCCTGTACTGTGTATATCGTATTGCGTTAAAGGAAATCTCCCTGTTTGGAATCCGATATTTGTATTACGTTTACCGGCGGTGAAAGCATCGGCCAAATACTCACGACTATTCATTCCTGACTTGTGGCTTTTTCCTTCAAGTCCTGCTGCTCAGTCTGACTTTGTTGCAAAGCCGCGTCTGCGTTCTGCGCTGGTTTTTGCTCGACAATGGGCGAAGTCTGTGGTTTGGCTTCGCTGGCGCGGGCCAGAACCGGTCTTCTTGAGCGGGTGCGTCTGGGCCGTTGAACTGGTTCCTGGCGAGCAGTAACCATGGTTTTTCCAATCGCCACGGCATCGGCCAATTCGTTAAGTATCAATTCAATCGCTCTGATGGAATCGTCATTGGCAGGGATGGCTACCTCTACTGTGTCGGGGTCCGAATCGGTATCGAGAAGTCCGATGGTTACAATATTCAGTTTTCTGGCCTCCCGCAGAGCAAGATATTCCTTCTTGGCATCGACCACGACGACGACACCGGGCAAACGAGACATATTCCGAACACCCTGGAGATTAGCTTTTATCTTTCGCATCTCGCGCTTGAGCCTCGATGCCTGCTTTTTGCTCTCACTGTCAAGGGTTCCATCTTCGGCCATAGCTTCCAACTGCTCCAGCCTTTGCAGTCGTGAGCGTATAGTTCTGAAGTTTGTAAGCATTCCGCCAAGCCATCGCTGTGAAACATAGTGCATTCCGCACTTCTCGGCGACCACCTCAACGGCTTTTTGTGCCTGTCGCTTGGTGCCTACAAAAACAACATCTTTGCCGGAAGAAACCACTTCAGCAAGAAGCTTTTTTGCAATCAATAACCCCTTTAAGGTTTTTTTGACATCAATGATATGAATATTGCCGCGCTTTGCGAAAATAAACAGGGCCATTTTCGGATTCCATCGGCTCACGCCGTGTCCAAAATGCACCCCTGCGTTAATCAGTTTCCGAGTTAACTCTTTAGCCACAAAAAACCTCCAAACAATCTACAAAACCAAGTCTCACTTGCTACATACAAACGGATAAACTAAGAAAACTAATGTAAATCGTACAGTATGTCAAGAATTTATGCTAAGAATTTTTGCGGGGATGGGTGAAATTTTCCGGTAAGGCTTTCGGGGATTACCTGCACTGAGCGCAGCCTGCCCTGCCTGTCTTGAGCGAGTAACGCGAGTCGAAAGGAGCCTTGTCGAATGGGTCGAAGTGTCGAAGGACGGTTTTGAGATAGTTTCTTAATACCAGACGGTAATTATGATATTAGGCTCGGTCTTTTTGCCTTGTATCGGGCCTGTAACGGTGTTTGTTCGCTTTATCTTAACATCCGGGTTTTCTGTCAGCCATTTGGTGATTTGCTCATCAAGAAAATTAATAGCGCCCGCGTGCAGTTTTGTAAAGAAGGTTTTTACGCCCGTGATTCGCTCGGTGGAAACTACTTTTTCGGCCGGCTTCACCGCGACAGGCCTGGGGGCCTCAATCTTCGGTATCTCCACAGGGCTGCTGCCGCCTAAATCCAGGGGCGAATGTGAAACACCCGTTCCGCCCACACCGGCATCGTCAAGAGGAACCGGCTTATCAAGGTCTTCGCCAAGCGGGATGGGTTCGTTGAGATTTGGACCGCCAAGATTAATGCTGTCGAAATTATCCATAGACTGTCTCTTGTTTAGCTTTAGGTTCGCCGTTATCTTCCTCGGCCTTTACTTCTCTTCATATTCCTTCTTTGCTCTTTCGGCCTCTTCTTTGGCCTCTTCTTCGGCCTTTTCGGCGGCCTTGACCTTTGCCTCGGCTTCGGCTTTTACCCTGTTTAGTTCTGCTTCAGCTCTTTTGGCTTGTTCTTCGGCTTCTCTGGCGGCGTTTCTGGCCAGGGCTTTTTCCGCCTGGGCATCGAGACGTGACCGTTCAGCTTCCAGGGCTTTTTGCTGCTGTTCCTTTTCGGGAGACTTGTCTCCAAAGAAATCTGTAATAACTTCTTGCAGACCTCCGGGAGGAGCCGGTTCGTGTTTTTTTCTGATTTCTTCCATTACTTCTTTTTTTGGTCTGCCGCCGGTCGAATAGGTCGGAGTTAGTATGAACACAGTCTCAATCGCTCGCTGCTCGGTATCTTCGCCGGAGAACAGAAAGCCGAGCAGAGGTATATCTTTTAGGAGCGGGACGCCGCGGACGACAGCAAATTCTTCGGTCCTTCTCATTCCGCCAATTATGAGACTTTCACCCGGACGAATGCGGTTTTCTTTGCTTGTGATTTCCCTTTTGGTAATGATTGGTACTTGCTTCACACCATCAGGAATATTTTTTGCACCAAGCAGGATGCTGGTTTCAAGGCCGATGTAGCCATCCGCATAAACGTGGGGAGTGATTTCAAGCGAGTCAATTACTTCTTTGTATTCTGTTTGAACTTGGGGAAGGTATGTATCCTGAACATGTATGTACTTAGTTATTATTTGCAGCGGTACATTTTGAGTTGACTTAACCATTGCTGTTTTACCGTTGACGGTCTCGAGCGTCGGGTTCATCAGGATTTTCAGATAACCTTTTGACTCGAGCAGGTCGATCAAAGCGGTGTACTTATCGGGTTCCGAATATCCTATCTTAAGGCCCATTCTGGAGCGAATAAGTTCCCTCAATGAAGCCCCTGGAAATGCAGCCAGCGTTTTTCCTTCTTCGCTTATTAGTTCAGTAACTCCTGCCCCGTAAGGCAGAGCTTTAGGCCCGGCCCAAATATTTTCACCAAACAACTTTTCAATTAATATAGTGGTTTCGCGGTCGAATGTAAAATCTGCAAAAATCTCGGATACGAGGCAGTCTATCTTGACCTGAATCGGAGGGACATCCACCATTTCCAACAATTCAAGTACTGCATTGGCATCTTCTTCGGTTGGGCATCTTGCTATCAACTGGTTGGTAGCGGGATTGCTGCTGACGGTGTAATCCACCAATTTAGTTTCTTTGCCTTTTTTGTCAAAAAGCTTTGTTGCAAATTGCTCGTGAACAATTTTTTTAAGCTCATCAGAGGTATGGTGCCTGCAAAAGTAGAATAGTTTGAACTCCGGTGCGCCGCCGACCATTTGCTCGACGATTTTGGGCGGGTTTGTGTAGATTTCGGGTATAGGGATATTTGGTTCGGCAGCGGTAACATCAATCTTTAGATCGCTTAGAACCTTCTCGGCGTTGTGTTCAGTATCTGTTTGAGCAGAAAGATCCCTATACCCTCCTGTACACAGTACAATCCCCACAGCCACAACCGCGATTAGCCATCGACTGCGGCTGACATTTTGGTCGCTGCTGGTCATAACTTTGTACCCGTCATTGTAATCCCGGGTCCAATGAACAATATTCTTCAGAATACTCTTATGCATCTCTGACCCACGTTATGCATCTCTGACCCACGTATAGACGGCAATCTGCGGCATTATATTGCATATTTCCTTTATCGTCAAGTATATTCTGAAAAAATTAGTAAAAATAATTTCTCATCTTTGGGTTTACCCCAATTAAAATATTAGACTAAACCACGTTTTTTTGCTATTTTGGGGGATTATGCCGAGAAAAAAGCAGAAAATTACAGTCGGTTTTGTAGCGTTAGGCTGTCCAAAAAATATGGTCGATAGTGAAAGAATGTTGGCGGAAATCGCCGAGGCGGGTTTTTTGATAACCGCTGAGCCTGATACTGCCGACGTCGTTGTCATCAATACCTGCTGTTTTATTGCCCCGGCCAAAGCCGAATCACTCGAAGCAATAAGGCACGCTGTGGGTCGCAAGCTCAGCCCGCCACGGCGGGTAAAAAAAGTGATTGTTGCGGGCTGTCTGCCGGAAAGAGCAGGTCGGCAACTTTTCAACCAGGTCGATGGCATCGATGCCGTTGTCGGTCTTGGCCAGCGAGATAACATTGCCGGGATAATCAAAAAAACCCTTTCTTGTGGACAGCCGACCGCATATCTGGACCAGCAGGTGGAGATAATACATGACGACAGAACCAGGTTACTTATTACGCCGGGCCATTGGGCGTATCTGCGAATCAGCGAGGGCTGTAATCACCGCTGCTCTTTCTGTACGATACCGGCAATTAGAGGCCGGTTCCGAAGCAAGCCCCGGGAACTTGTTCTGGCTGAGGCGGTCGAATTAGTTTCAATGGGCACGGTCGAATTAAACATAATCGCTCAGGACAGTACATACTATGGCCGAGATTTGAAAATCAAAACCGGTCTGGCAGGGCTTGTCAGCGAACTCGAAAAGATTGCCGGTCTGTCGTGGATTCGGTTGATGTATCTATATCCTGCGGGAATTGACGATAAACTAATCGAAACCATTGCAGAGAGCGAAAAAATTGTTCGCTATCTCGATATCCCAATCCAGCACGTAAATAATAAAATCTTAAAGGCCATGCGCCGGCCTGATACCAAAGACCAGCTCCAGCGATTGATTGAGAAGCTGCGCTGCGCTATGCCGGATATTGTGC
>JAUWBX010000377.1 GCA_030609625.1 Phycisphaerae bacterium | reverse complement strand
GGTATCTGTGCGGGTGTCGTTAGTGGCACTCTGGGACTGGGTAGCGGGACCGTACTTGTACCCACGCTTGTCCTTGTTTGGAGTTTTGAGCAGAAGTCAGCCCAGGGAACAGCCTTGGTGGTAATGGTACCTATGGCGCTGGTTGGGGCGCTGCGGTACTGGAAGAATCCCGAAATTGAGATGAGTGCGGCTATTATCGCGTTGATTGTATTAGGTGCTTTGGCTGGTGTCTTGGTTGGGACGGAACTGGCTTCTCGGCTGCCGAGCCATACATTGCGGAAGGTATTCGCAATTTTCTTAGCGATAGTAGCCGTAAAAATGTTTACTGCCTCGCCAAGACCAAAACAACAAGACCCCGGTAACAGTCTGACAAATCAGAAAACGGTGAAATTAGTTGAGAGCGGAGGTACAAAGAATGGAGCAGGAAGACAATGACGGGACTGTGCGTATTTTTAGTGCCAGAGCTTGTGCAGCACCCTTGGAAAAAAAAGAAAAGTCTAAAGCAAATTGGCTCTCAGCAGTTCTTGTCCTGGTGATTGCTATCAATGCGAATTGCTCTCAATCATCTCAAAACACATATCATGTGGGACGGAGTTTCTCATCTGAAAGGATGACCTATAAAGATTCGGTTACAGGTCATGAAATTTTCATGCTCACTACCTCACCGGCAAAAGACAATAAAATCTACCAGACCCATCCCAATTGGACTGCGGATGGCCGTCATATAGTTTTTATGTCCGACCGGGCTGGAACAAACCAATATTTTGCGCTTTCGGTAAATACAGGAGCAATTACTCAACTTACTAACGACCAGAGCCCCGGTAATGCGTTTCTTAATCGAGCTAAGCCCGGCATGTTCTATGTATCGGATAACACAATATGGGCTCTTGACATTGATGCAATTCTGAATCTGAATGACAAGAAGCAGAACACTCGCTTCAGGCGCAAAGTAGCTGACCTTCCTCGCAAGGCTAAACTCAGCGGAACGCTTTCGGTTGATAGCAATGGAAAAGACATCTATCTCGGTGTGTAATATGATGAAGATTCGTGGGGTTTACTTGCTCTTAATGCTGATACCGGACGATTCAGAAAGATAATTAATTTGGGCTTTAGAGTTGGACATTGTCAGGCTCACCCTTCAATGTCCGGCTTGATTATGTATTGTTGGGAAACCGGCGGAGATTCGCAGCAGAGAATGTGGATTGTCCGGGCGGATGGCTCAAACAATGGGCCTTTCTATAAGGAAACTTATGATGAATGGGTAACGCACGAAGTTTGGTGGGGACCTAAAAAGGTACTCTTCACTATCTGGCCCAGGAATGAGCAGATGTTGAAGAAACCATACGGCATTGCTTATATTACTCTGCAAGATAGAGCGCTAAATATCTTGAGTCAAAAAAAATACTGGCATGTTGGCGGAAGTCCTGACGGCAAATGGGCTGTCGGCGACACCTTTGATGGTGAGCTTTATTTGATAAATGGCGATACCGGCGAGGCGAAGTTGCTGACACAAGGGCATCGTCCCCGCGGTGCCACGGTACACCCACACCCATCGTTTTCCCCGGACGGAGCATCAATACTCTTCTGTTCGGAGAAAAACGGGAATTGGGATTTGTTTTTGGTGCAGTTGAAGCAGCAAGTATTCTGAAGTTGTTCTGCGTGTATTTTCTGCTTCACATCGGCACAGGAGGTCCTTTATTATTTGTCATCACTAACCAATATCAACATAGCTGAGCCTAAGCTGCCTGGAATAAGTTTTTAGACAATCGTAGGCTTAACATCGCGCTCAGAAGGTTGTAAAATAAAGAAAAAAATACGATACGCAATTGTTGTTTTATAGATGGAAAAGGGGAAGAACTTACTTATACGAGAAAAAATATGGTTTATTTCAAAAGCAAAATGTTAATCAAAAGTTTTTTAATTGAATTTTATATCATCACTCTCTTGCTTGGGATATTTGTTGAGCCTGTTTGGGCGGAAAAGACATCAGACCCATCCCTTCTTACTTTAGAGAGGATTTTCAGCTCGGATGAGTTCAAGACCGAGAAATTTGGGCCTGCGCGCTGGCTCCAAGACGGTACCGGATACACAACCCTGGAAGATTCAAAGTCCCTTGAAAGCGGGAAAGATATTGTTCGATATGACCCCAATAGTGGAACTCGCGAAGTATTAGTATCGGCAGACAGCCTCATACCTCTGGATGAATCAAAACCACTGGATATTAATGATTACTCATGGTCGTCGGACGGCAATAAACTTCTTATATTCACCAACACAAAGCGCCTCTGGCGGGAAAATACCCTTGGGGATTATTGGGTCCTGGATCTCGCCAGTCGGGATTTACGCAAACTGGGAGGCAATGCAAAAGAGTCGAGCCTGATGTTCGCGAAGTTTTCACCGGACAGCCGTTACGTCGCCTATGTCTGCCAAAGAAACCTGTATGTCCAGTATCTTAAGACCTATCGCATCAAACAATTGACAAAGGACGGCTCGAACAGCATTATCAACGGCACGTCCGATTGGGTTTATGAGGAAGAGTTTCGTCTGCGGGACGGCTTTCGCTGGTGTCCTGATAGTAGTTCAATTGCTTATTGGCAATTCGATACGGAAAAAACACGTGATTTCCATCTGATAAACTATACGGACTCTCTTTACCCTAAAATCAGCACCTTCAAATACCCTAAAGTGGGACAAACGAACTCGGCCTGCCGCGTTGGTGTGGTTAGTATTTATGGGGGCAATTCGAAATGGTTCAAAGTTCCCGGTAATCCTCGCAACAACTACATTCCAAAGATGCAGTGGGCCGCCAACTCGAAAGAGGTGGTTCTTCAGCAGCTCAACCGTTTACAAAATACCAACAAGTTAATGCTTGGCCAGGTTCGTACCGGATGGCTCGGTGATATTCACACAGGTCTCGTCAGGACAGTTCTAACTGAACAAGACGAGGCCTGGGTTGACGTTGGCGACGACCTGAAATGGACGGATGACAGCAGCAGCTTTACCTGGGTAAGTGAGCGTGACGGCTGGCGGCATCTGTATCTGGTTTCACGATGCGGTAAAAAGATAACTCTTCTAACGCCGGGCCAATTCGATGTGATAAGTGTTCAGAGCATCGATGAAAAGGACGGCTGGGTGTACTATATCGCCTCACCTGATAATCCGACTCAACGCTATCTATACCGGTCTGCTCTGGACGGCAGCGGCAAGGTCGAACGCGTAACTCCAATAAGCCAGAATGGTTCTCACAAATACCAGATATCGCCGGATTCAAAATGGGCCTTTCACACCTACTCGTCCTTCGATACCCCACCAATTATTGAACTGGACCGTTTACCAGGGCATAAGACCATAAGAACACTGGCAGACAACTCTGAACTGCAGGCTAAGTTGAGCAAACTTAAGAAGCACCCGGCCGAATTTTTTCGCGTAGATATTGGTGATGGCGTACTTCTGGACGGCTGGTGTATGAAACCACCTGATTTTGACCCGGAAAAACAATATCCATTATTTTTCTATGTCTATGGTGAGCCTGCTGGTCGAACGGTCGTAGATACATGGTCAGAGAAAAAATATCTGTGGCATCTCATGCTTGCTCAGCAGGGGTATCTGGTAATGAGCGT
>JAUWBX010000280.1 GCA_030609625.1 Phycisphaerae bacterium | reverse complement strand
ATTTCCTATCCGTTATCTTACGTCTTCATTGACTCCAGTTCGATAAAAGCTATCGGCAAAAAGATAAATATAGGCAGCCACGCATAAAATCCAATTTGAAAAAAGCTGCTGACATCAGCCTCTGGGGCGAGCATTTTGCAGATAAAAGTTGCGACAAAACACGCACCTACCATAGCAAAACTAATCGTAACGGCTGACTTCATCGACTTCGGGTCACGACAAACCAAAATCGGCAGACACACCATAAGCATTACCAGGTTGATAATCGGCTCGGTAACACGAAAGTGCTTCTGGCTGTAAAGCTGAAGCGAACCCTTGATTTTCCCCTGTTCTGCCTGCGCCACAAGGTCAGCTAACTGCCGCCAGCTCAGCAAAGTTTTGTACTCGGATTTACGCCTGACAAGGATGTCCTTTGGAGTAATGTCACTGACGTAAGAAGCTTTCGGCTGGACGCCTTTAATGGAACCTTTTTCGATAAATCGCCCGTTAAATAAATCCCACCCGCCGGTTTCGCTATTGTAAACCGCTTTTTCGGCATCTATCCGGCCGGTTACCTCCCAGATGTACGAATTAGCTATCTTACGTCGTGTGATGATAGTCGGATTGTGCAGTGTTGACGTTTCTACATCAAATCTTCGAGAGCTAATCAGTGAGCCTTTACCGTCGCTGATAAACCATACGTTATAGGCTTCCTGGCCGGGAATATCTTCATGGCCGCGCACAAGTTTGTCCGCAAGCGGCGGTATTATAAATTCCTGGTCAATTACCAGCACACCGGTCAACAGCAGTGCAAGAAGCACTATCGGCCCAATTACCCGCTTCAAACTAACGCCCGATGCCATCACAGCTACCAGCTCATTGGAGCGGACCATCTTGCCGAACGAAAAGGACGCCGCAACTACGGTTATCATTCCAGCGAATTCCCTAAAGTAAAGCGTGATGTTAAGACCATAAAATACAAGTATGTTTTTCATAACTGTTAGGGTGCTAAGGTCGGCATGCTGAGTAAAATCATCGAGATTCGCGAACAAATCAATAATTATTCGCAAACCTATCAGAACGCAAAAGGCGATTGCGTAGCCAATCAAAAAATTCTTCGCAACATATTTGTCCAATATCTTCATGTAAAAAGAAATCCGTCAGGCCATAAAAATTGACGATTGAAAGTACCTTAATGCTTCAATAACCGGCCATATATCACAACAGCCAACAAAGATAAAAATGCCAACCCTCCCCACATCAGCGCTATACCTGAAATATTTTGTGAGCCGGGGTTCTCGGTAAGCTGTTTGCCGCTCATTATGCACACTATCAGTACTGCAGCGGGCACACAACTTGCGCCAAAAGCGCTGAGCAGATGTCCGCCTTTCTTTATTATGCCCAGACCAATGCCAATCGCTATCATTGATACACAGCCTATTCCGAACACCAATCGGGAATGTGTTTCGGCCTTTATCTGTACCAATGTCTTGCGTATTTTTCTTCGAAGTTTGTTTTGCAAACTTGTTAGTTCCGTACTTTGTTCCATTCCCAATAACGGAGAAGCCAGCTTTTCGGCCTGTAATGAGCCGTTTTCAGTTCTGAATTGATTTGCTATTGCCTCCACGGCCTGGGGTGGTAACAAGCCACGTATGATATAACGCCCCCTTATTTCCCCTGAGCCTTCTTCTCTTGCGTTATAGATGTCCATCGTCAAAGTCGGTGCCAGCTTATTGCCCTCGATATGCAGCGAAGCCCTTGCGCATCTTAAAGTGCGCAGAGGTCGTTTGCTGTCCGTATCGTATTCTATGACCACAACGTCATCGGATAACTCGACTTCTTCTTTATCTCGTGCGCTGCATTGACGCGCGGTAAATTTGACCGAGTTTGGCACGCCGAGCAGATTATAGAAGCTATTAGTACCATCAGCTATTTGGGTCTTAATGTCCTGCGCTAACAGCTCTGTAGTCAGTTGTGCATAAGTATCGCGCGCCAATTTATCAATCGGGTAAAACTGCATCAGGTCAGCCTTGATTCTTTTCATTTCATCTATTTTCTTGAATTTTATATCATCACCTAACAGCGAGCCGAACTCCGTTATCAACGACAGCCATTCCGCTCCTCCCTCGTCCTCGGCCCCCATCTGGTTTGCCCTGTATGCAATTATTTGCACTTCATTGAATTTGTCTGCCAGCTTGAAAGTTACTTTGGCACCTTCAGCGGTGATAATCTTTTTTATTTCGTTATGTTTTACCTCAATAATAACCACACCCGAAAGCGCATCATTTTGCGAACTGGTCTGGTCGGCATAAATCAGGTACCGGCCGTCCGGGGGCAGTTTGTAGTATCTTTTCTGCTGGATATTACGGAAAAGTATTTGTTTGGCATTGGCCTTGAAGGATTTTTCCGCTAAGTGTATGAAAGCCGGCATTACGTGGAAGCTCAGGAGCAGATTCGCAATCGCCACTGTAATCGCCAGGGCCAGTCCCGGGTAAACCAGCGTCAGCAGACTTATTCCGCTTGCCCTGCAGGCGTCAAGCTCATTATCGCTTGTAAGTCGCCCGTAAACCAGAGCGCCCGCGAATAATGCCGCCATCGGCAGAACAAACGTCAGCGTTATCGGCAGAAAATAGCCCATAAGGTGGATAACCTGCCAAGGCCCTACGCCGTATTCCTGGACAGGCCGAAGAATACTGCCCAGGCTCATGATTAGTGTCAGCGCCACCACCGTTAACACAAAGACTCTTAAAAGCTCCCGAAATATGTATCTGTGCAGTGTAAAAACCATTTTTTTACTTTCGTCGCCCGTGTGCCGTATCGCACGAAAGGAACTTCAGAAGACAGAAGTCGGAAGTCAGAAGTCGGAAGTCAGAAGTTCTGTCCTCTGTCATCTGTCCTCTGTCTTCTGTCTCAATACGATACCTGTCCTGAGCGCAGTCGCTCGTGCTTCGCAGCGAAGCGCTACTTCGCAGAGTAGCAAAGGATACGCAATACGATATTGCTTTGCAATAAAATTTTCCACCCGTTGTTTATGTGGTTATTTTCGCCCTTGAGACTTGTATCTATGAGGGACACCGCGATGTGAAGAACTTTTGCCGAAGATCGGCACCAGTTTTTCAATTCCTGAATCAGTTGACCAATAGACAATTTTCAGGCAGGTTGGATGGTTTCGATTTCGGGGCCAAAAACGTCAAACTCAGGGCCGAACTGCCGCAGGTAGTAAAGGGAATAGGCCCGCTTGAAAACCAACAGAGGTAATAGTATGACAGTGCCGATATAGGGTATTAACAGCAACACACTCACACAGCAGAGGCAGCATCCTATACAAAAGCCAATCGAAAAAATTGCACCTATCACTATTGCTATTACAATTTGAAAGAGGATGTACAGTACGAAACGGGCTTTATTTACAGAGAGGATTGTCAGGAATTCCCGCCAGCCGGCGGTGCAGCTTGTTGTTCGTAAGAACATAATCGGCACGATAAAATCCATTGTGAATTTGCCAACTAAGAAAAGAGTGATTGAGATGGCAAAAATAATAAGGCCAATCATTACACTTCCTAACACAGCGATTACAGTTAGGCCATTGCCGGCTATTATCATAGCGATAAAGCCAACGGCTAAAAGGCAGGGCAGCCCTATCGCAGCGAAACCTATTAAGCCTAATATGATTCTGAACAAAAACAGGCTGTAGGCGTGTTGTCGGAATTTTGTCCAGGGAACTTTGACCTCGGCTTTGTTTTCGGCGACGCAGTGAAGGAACATAAATCGACCGCGGCTGCTCAGCCACGTAAAAACAAGCCATAACGCTATTATAAACACCACTCCAATTAAGGCTACAGGAATTATCCAGGCCAGGTTTAAAATGACAAACTCTTTTGCCTGGCCGAAGCCCTCATGGATGTTAAGAGACCCACCTCCTCTGCCTCCTCCGTGTCCCCCTCCCCCTCCACCACCACCTTTGCCTAAGAATGCCAACCAGGCACAGAAGCCGATAACAAACCATTTGCGCAGCTCGAAGGGCTTAAAGAGCATTACCTTTACCCTGTCGATACCGGGAGTTATGGGGTCAATTACACTTACTCTCAGTGGTTGCTCCATGTTCATAGTATAAGCCCTCCGAAAAAAAACAGTGAATAGTTTAAACTTAAATACGTATTTTGTATTTGCTCGTTGGTGGTTCGTGAGCTAATTCACTTTTCACTAACAGTAAATACAATTCACGCTTCACGCTTCCGGCTTTTCCTGCTGCTGTTTAAGTAGGCGCATTTCTTTTCGAATCGGCCAGTCGCCGAAGGCCAGAACAAAGGGCATAATTATATTCGCTATTGGCACGAGCATTAACAGCCCGAGAGCCCAACAGTAGCCGGCCTTGGAAAATATCTTGCAGAAGATCAAAATCTTTACGGCGACAATTATCAGCACTAAAGGTATCATGAATATTAAAAAAATTATGCTGAAAACGGGGGCTATATTGGGCTCAAACTGCATTTTTTATCCTTTCAATAAGCA
>JAUWBX010000230.1 GCA_030609625.1 Phycisphaerae bacterium | reverse complement strand
ATATCATCATCAGCACTACTGATTCTGCCCTCCCATACTACCTGGCCAAAGGCCACATTTGTACCGGCCAGGGCCAGTACTAAAACAACAAACATCAAATAAATCATTTTCTTAGACATAATAGTCCTCCTTAAAAAAAGTTAAAATAATTAGGGATTATGGTTTGGCCACACACCAAAACACTCGATGTTTTCGACAAGCACTTAAAGCCCTTACTTACGCAAATCGAAAACTTTTACGAACTGCCACTACCTCCTTCCTTCACTCCATCCCGTTGCTCGACGAGCGAGGTTCAAAAGACCAATACTAACGGTTACCTAAAATGTAAAAATGCTCACTTGCGAAGCATAAAGTTAGCTAATATCTGTTGCGGAAAACGAAAATAGACGATGTCACCCCTGCGAGGGACCCCGCCTTGCGGGAACCCAAAGTAGGGGTCCAGAGCGAAAAACTGGATTCCAGCTTTCGCGGAAATGGCAAATACTGTTTCCGTAACAGTAACTATCTAATTCTACTTATACCAAATTATTAGCCATTTCGTCAAGGAAAATATCTGGATTTTTTGACAAAATTATGCGACAATATAGAGATTTGTTAATTATAGAGCTATGAAGGCATTCGCAGAAGACAGCCGATGAGCAGCACAATTCAGGTCGAATACGGGAAGATGGGAGGTAGATTATGGACGAACGAAAAGTGTTTACGCCGTTAGAAGTTAAGATTGTTAGCCAGAGAAGTGGAAAAGTTCCAACAGGCTTTACGTTAATAGAACTTCTGGTAGTGATCGCTATCATTGCGTTGTTGATGGCGATATTGATGCCGGCCCTAAATCGGGCCAGGGAACAGGGCAAACGGACGGCTTGCCTGAATAATCTCAGACAGTTGACCTTGGGATGGATCTTGTATGCAGATGACAGTAACGACAAAGTCGTCCACGCCAATACGGGGCGCGACGACGCCTGGGTGAGATGGCGAGGTCGCGGAGACCCCGAACAAGAGCGGATGGAGGGCATTAAGTTAGGATTCCTGTATCGTTACTGTCCGGATGTGAAGCTCTACAAATGCCCAACAGGGATCCGCGGAGAGATAGTAACTTACGCCATAGTGGATGCAATGAATGGCTACGATGGGATACCCGGAACCACAAATCTGATGGTCTATCGGAGAATGCAGATCAGGAGACCAAATGAAAGGGCTGTTTTCCTGGACGAGGGTATGTTGAGCCCCAACAGTTGGACGATTTGGTATGACCAGGAGCGATGGTGGGACCAGATCACGGCGCGGCACGGTGACGGTACTAATTTTTCTTTCGCAGACGGGCATAGTGAGTACTGGAAGTGGAAAGACCCGCGTACGATAGAAATCGCCAAGATGGATTATGACGCATGGCAAAGCTCAGGCCGCCAAGGTAATTTATCTTCCAATCCGGGCAATCCGGATTTGTACAAGGTCCAGAAGGCTGTGTGGAGCAAATTAGGTTACACACCAACTGAGCAATAAGTATGATTTTATTCGGGGGAGACGAGACGGGTGATAATACGGTCTTAAGTGAATGACTGTGCGCTTTGTTGGCAAGTGCTTCGTGTAGTTAAGTTTCTTTTTTCCCCTCTGCTTGCTTGCGCTCTTGGCCGGTATAATCCTGGTCGTCGAGAGCGCTTTCGGTTTTGGTTTGTTGTTTTTGCGCGTAGCGTGCCAAAGGCTTTGACAGCCTTAAAAGGCCCGCGAGGACAACAATAACAATGAGAGCCGATATGGCTGCCAAGCCGTGAAAACCCGCTCCACAGGCCATTCCGATGCTTGCAACGAGCCAGATGCTCGCGGCGGTAGTCAGGCCATGTGCACCATGTCTATCCTGGATGACGGCACCGGCACCTAAAAAGCCTACACCGGTAAGAATCTGGGCGGCTATCCTTGTAGTCGAGCCTTCGGTTACGTCCACCATTCGTTTGGAGATTACGGTAAAGACGGCTGCGCCAAGGCATATTAAGAGATTCGTCCGCAGCCCGGCGGACTTGCCGCTAAGCTCCCTCTCCAGCCCTATTGCCGCTCCAAGAAAAGCCGCTAAGATTATACTGATTACATCGTCCGGCCAAACCATAACTCTACCTTTCAATCAGTGTCTCGTCAACCTGCATACCGAAGTGACGGCCGGCCTTTTCGATATGGCCTAAGACTTTATCGCCCTGCTTCAAAGTTGTAACCGAAACCGCTTTGCCGTCCGGGCTGACTAATCGAATCGTCTCGGCGTTCTGCAAGACCAGACTTATCGGCTGACCTTCGGCATCGGCCTCGATGAGCATCACGGGCCTTTTTTCGATTTTGTTTCTGCCCAGATAAGCGGTTTGACTTTTGCCCTGGAAATCCACCACCAGCACTTCATCGCCGGCCTTTAAGTCAGCTAAGTATTTGGTTTTACCGCCCGGCGTTAAGGTGTATGCATGTACCGCTCCGGCATTGACGCGGAACGGCCGGGATGCCACGTAAGGATTGTCGATGGATTCGGAATGCACCAAAAAGAAACCGGAAGCAGTATTGCCGACGAGTATCCCTTCGCCTAAAGTCATTTGCGTGCAGGTATCGAGACAGGCCCTGTCGCCCATGCCTAATTGTTTGATGCCTGTGATGGTGGCTGTTACGAGAGTGACTTTTTCACTTACGCCGTGAATGATTTCGGCGCATTTCTTGAGCTCGTTTATATCGGTGGTATTTAACACAACGCCGTCAACGCCTTTTTCAAGTATTTCGACCATAAGTTTCGCCTGTTCGCTATTTTTCACCTGCACCATAATATTTTTGCCCCGCCGGGCCAACAGGTTTTCTATCGGTATAATCGTCCAATCGAGCATTTTAAGGACAATAATTTTTTCGAGGGGCACCGCAGCGGCTTTATCTTCGCCTTCTTTGTCGGCTATATCGATAAACTCGACATCCACGCCGGGCTTGATATCGCCGTCTTTTTCAACGGTCTTGATTTTGCCGAACCGCCGCACAGTTTCACTCTTGCCATCCGGCAGCACAACCGCCTCGGCACCACTCTCAAGCGCAGCTATGGCGAGCCCCTTTTCGTACGGAACAACATTTACCCACATTTTTTTCATTTTTGTGTCTCTAAATCTTTTTTCACTTTCTTGAGTTCGTCGCTCAGAACAAATATGTCTTGTTTGGCTACTTTCCATGCTCGGCGCATATTCACGCCGAAGTACTCATGAATAAGCACATCCCTCAAACCGGCTATTTTCCTCCAGGGAATCTGCGGATACCTGTCTCTAAAGGCTTGTGGGATGTTCTTTACGGCTTCGCCCATAATTTCGAGCCGTCTCAAGACAGCATCCTGAAGCTGGGTATTGGTCAGGAAGTCCTGCTCGTCAATGGTCTGCGTGTATTGCTGTATCTTTGTAATGCTGTCCAGAATATCTTCGATGTATACTCGTATGTCTCTGATCATAGAATCACCTGCTGTTCTTTGAGAATCGTTTCTCTTAAGAGGGGTTTGATAGTGTCGTACTCTACCACATCCACATCTTTTTTCAGTGCTTGCTCCAGTTCAAGTTTCAGTCCCACAAAGTCAAGCAGGCTGATATCTTTATCAATCTGAACAAGTATGTCAACATCGCTGCCAGGTCGTATCTGTTCTTTGACAACCGAGCCGAACAGCCCGGCCTTGCTGACGCCGTAGCGCTGGAGAATCGGAAGTATTGATTCTTTTATCTGTTTTATGTTTGTGTTCATATCACTTCTTTGTTTTGCTGGTTCTTTATAATATTTAACGCAAAGCTCAATAATAAACGTTTCTATCCTCTCCAGGGGCGCTGTCTGTCTGTTTTTGATAATACATTTTTTGCAATAATTACATCCTCAATAACCTGAAAATCGAACATTCCCGCACAAATAAAGTCGGTGCCGTTGTTAAAGGCATACTTGAAACCATCTCTCGGATGGATGGCCCCTGCGGCTAAAACCTTAAAGGCTATCCACGGCTTGTCCACAGTTTTCATAAATTCAATAGTTCGTTCCGGGCAAAGGGACCAGATATTGTCATGGTCATAGGGACTGCCACTATCGACATTGAACTCAATCCTGTCTTCTTTCGGGGTGGCGGACCAATAATTGCCACTGTGTAAAGTTTTCATATAAAAATCAGGTTCTATTCCCGCCTTTTCACATGCAATCGGCACTTCTATCGAATGTGCGCCAATACCTGCGGGTATTCGGTTTTCTTTAATAAATTCGATGGCTTTTCCGAGAAGGTCAACACGACCATTTTTAACGAAACTATCTCCAATACCACCCTGTATATAAGCCGCGACAGCTCCATTATCAATGGCCCTTTTTATATTACTCGTTAGGTCATTTGACTGCGGATGGGTTTGTGCAATCCATTGTATCTTTCCGCCTCTTTAGTTCCAATATTTATCGAGAACTCTAACGCCACCTGCTATAATAGTATTTATTCCATTTTCTTCGTACAACTCCAGTGTCTCAATAATTTTCTCATCTGTACTGTAGGCCTTGAATAATTCAGATATATATTTCAACTCTCTGCTGTGAGACCAGCCGCTGAATGGATTACCGCCGGCGATTAACCTGCTGATTTTAACATTACCAATTCTGCCCGTTGGTAAAGCTTTAGTAGAACCCTCCGACACCGGCACAACTGGTTTTCCTGTTGTTCTTGCTGATAAAGCTTTCTCTTCAAAACTTAAACCTAACGCAGCACCTGTGGACGCAATAGCGGATTTTTTTAAAAAACCGCGGCGATTTATATTTTCTGACATAGTTCACCTCTGTTTAATTATGGTCTCGCGTATCAGGGACACTCAAAACCATATTGAGCACACTGCCCCCCCTACTGCTCTGTCAATTTGAGTATTTTATTGATCTTTGAATATTAAATGGAACATTCCTGCATAAACAAAGCAAGGAGGTCATTCCCGCGAAAGCGGGAATCCAGCCGTTTTATCAGCGTTTTCTGGACTCCTGCTTGCGCAGGAGTGACAGTATGGTTGTTCCAT
>JAUWBX010000463.1 GCA_030609625.1 Phycisphaerae bacterium | reverse complement strand
TTAATGTCAGGGTCAATTTTACTGTCCCACACAATTATAAACCGCCCCCGATTATTCATCGCTACCTGTGGATTCTGTTGTGGCCCTTCAATGCTTGTATTGACGATAAACTGCTCACCTATTGCGGTGCCGTCAAAGTTGTACCATCGAGCGTGAATATCATCCAGGCTGGCGAAGTTAGGGTCTCCATCCCACGCCACCACGAAATGTCCGGACTTATCCATTGCAATTGAGGGTTGCGTGATAGAGCTGAATCTAATTGTGCTTATCTCGAAAGGCTCTGTCTTAGCTGTACCGTCCGCGTTATATAGCCGTGCTATTATCGAGTTGCTGCTTTTATCCCGCATCCAAACAATCGCGAAATTGCCTTCTGTCTCCATTGCCACATCCGGATAACGACAGACTGATGGCTCATCGTTAACGACAAACTCATGTCCAATACTTGAGCCGAAGCTATCATACAACTGGCCGCATATTGTCTTGTTGTCCTGCTCGGGAATATTCATACTCTCCCAGACGATGACGAAGCCGCCGTCATTATTCATAACCACGTCTGGGTAAAGTTGTCTGTCGTTGGTATAGGTGTTGACGCGGAACTCGCTGCCAAGAGGTTGGCCGTTGGGGTCGAACCGTCTTGCAAAAATATCTTCTTCGTTTTCCCCCGGCCCGTACCATGCGACCACAAAATTGCCGGCGGCATCCATTGCAACCGATGGCTCTTTTTGGTTACCACTGGTAGTAGTGTTGATTTGGAATTCATCACTTAGAGGGCTGCAATTTGAATCGAAACGCCGTCCAAAGATGCCGTTTGAACTGCCATCCTGAAGATAGCTATTCCAGACTACGACAAAATTGTTTTCAGCCTCCATCGCTATGGCAGGATTCTCTTGCCTATTAGATGTGCGCGTATTTGCCTGGAACTCGGCCCGGCAGGTCATCGCTGCAACTAAGGTTATTGCCACAGCCGCAAAATAATTTCGTTTGAACGTCAAAATGCCTTCCTCCTTTAATTAAAATCGCAAAACTGCATTTTAGCGGGTTAGCTCCGGCTGTCCAGGAAAAGAACCTCATTATTCGATTTTAGGGCCGATTTCCGAGAATAGGCCTTTATAAATGATACTCCTCAAAACGAGTTCGCCGTTTAAAACGCCTCTGAGGCGCTTCAAATTGAAAGCTGACGGGCGTCCTGAGATTGTGTGGGAAAGTTTGAGAAATTTTTCGAAAAAATTATTAAAAATAGTATAGCTTTGCATAAACCTTTGTGATATATTACTCATTAAAGCACATTCGCAGGGCTGAGGATATCTCGCTTTTTCCTCTCCCTCCGCTCCTTGGCCCTGCTTCCTCCTTTTCTTGTCACCAACACCCCGATATGGAACGGCCGTTGATTATGAGTCGGACAGAGCTTATTATTATGCCGACTATTACCGGTATAGGGATAATTGCCGTCGTTCTTTTGGTAGTCATGTGATGGATAGGAGGATTGAGATAGAAAAAGAGCCTGCCGAAGATTTTTCCGGCAGGCTCGATAGACTATGCTTTATTTACGTCGTACTGCGTCTTCTGAATGTACGGATGACTTTCGTACCCTTAATCTTCTGGCTGCCTCTTTCACTGGTCAACTCTCCGGTAAGCTTCGAGTCCTCCAGTTTTCCTTCAAAGCTCATTTCGAATTTCCGCTCGCCGAATTCCAGAACGATTTTGAAACTTACTTTGTCACCTTCCAGATTGACCTTTTTAACGGGAATGGCCCCATACAATCCGCTCATGTCCGGGTTGACCATCAGTCTCTGCTTGCGGCTGCCCCGCTCGGATGCAATTTCAAGATTCCAGGTGCCGATAATGGGAGCACCGATCCGCGTTCCCTCAACTGTAACCTCTCCCCTCTGAGACTTTATCACACCGGAAAGCGTATCTCCCCGGATGGTTCCCTCAAAGGCCGATTCGAACTGACGGTCCTGATATGTGCTTTTTCGCTTGAAGGTCAGATTACCCCTTTCGTATTGCAGGTCCGTGACCTCACTTTCGCCCCGCCGGCTCTGCCATTGGCCAGTGAGCTTGCCTTCCTTGTCAGCCTTGACAACAAACGTTGACGTTATTTCCCGCTCACCGAACTTATACTTCATTGCCCAGCTCCCGACCGCGCGGGATACTCTTGGGCTGCGCTTGCCCTCCAGCGTAAGCTCCCCTCTGTCACTCGACAGCGTTCCGGAGAGTTTTCCTTCCTTGATAGTTCCTTTGAAGTTCGACGTCGTGGATTCACCTTCCCGATTACGACGGCTCCACGCGAAGCTGAGCTGACCTTCTTCATACTTAATGTCTTTCAACTCGCTAAGTCCCATGAAGCTGATCCAGCTACCGGTCTGGTTACCCTCCCTGTCCCTGGAGAATGACAGAATCGAGCCGAACTGTCCACCATCGTAATTGATTTTGACCTGCCAGTCGCCGTACAATCCCCTTCCGCGGGATCGAGACGGCTGGGCCTTGACCTGTACTGATACTGATAGCATGAGCATAACCATCAGCGAACAACACAGGACTGCCTTGAAAAATGTTTGGTGTTTCATAATGTGTTCCTCCAAAAAAAGGTTAATTATTTGGCTGTTTGTTTTGTACCTTATCGACTTTCGATTGTCAACGAGAAAAATCTTAAAAATGAGAGCCTTATTTTCCTGCCATTCCCTTCGGCGTGGCTCAGGGCAGGCTTTTAGTGCGCTTATGGGCCTTTGGAATAGGTTCGACAAGCTCACTACAGGTTGGGTT
>JAUWBX010000325.1 GCA_030609625.1 Phycisphaerae bacterium | reverse complement strand
GTGGAACCGGGACAGCTATGTCGTGGTGGATGTCCCCGAGGCTATCTGGTCGAACTTAGGGCTGACGTATCTGGCGCACACGCATATCGACACAATATGGACCAAACAGGGGATTGAACTGCCAAAGCTGGAGTGGAACCGCCATCCCGATGGGACGCTGGATATTGAGCGAAAGCTTCCGAACGGGATTGCATTCGGCGTGAAAGCTAAGCCGGCAAAAGATGCAGTGCGGATGGAAATGTGGTTGAAGAATGGGACCGACCAGAAACTAACGGATTTGCGGGTGCAGATATGTATAATGGCAAAAATGGCGGCGGATTTTGAGCGGCAGACGAATGATAATAAGGTGTTCACTAATCCGTACGTTGCATGCCGGAGTAATGACGGTAAACGGTGGATTATTACTGCGTGGGAAGGCTGCCACCGTCCGTGGGGTAACGCAAAGTGCCCTTGTTTTCACTCTGACCCGAAATTTACTGACTTGGAGCCGGGCGAAACAAAACGACTGAGAGGGTGGTTGTCTTTTTATGAGGGAACGGATGTCGAGGCCGAGTTTAAGAGAATCGAAGAAACCGGCTGGCGCAACCCGTAAAGATTACCCAAATTCCGAAAGGGCGAAAGTAAGCTGGAAGTTAACGGTATTAAATAAGAAGGAGGTTTAAAATGAGTAAGTACAGTAGAAATATTTTGGCAGTAGTGGCGGCTGTGCTGTTTATGGCAGGCTTGGGCTTCTCGGCGTCCGAGAAGGTTGAGACGCTAAGAATCGGTCAACAAGCGCCCGACTTTAATCTGCCGGGTGTGGACGGGCGAAGTTATAGACTGGCGGATTTTGCAGATGCGGATGTCCTCGTTGTTCTTTTTACCTGCAATCACTGTCCGACCGCCCAGGCGTACGAAGAGCGGATTATAAAGCTGACAGCCGATTATAAGAACAAAGGCGTTGCGGTGGTGGCGATTTCGCCGAACGACCCTAAAGCAGTGCGCCTGGATGAATTGGGCTACTCGGATATGGGTGATTCGCTCGAGGATATGAAGACCCGTGCAAAGGATATGGGATATAATTTTCCGTATCTTTATGACGGGGACAGCCAGAGAGTTTCACTCGCATACGGGCCGGCTCGGACGCCACATATTTTTATATTTGACAGGCAGCGCAAATTGCGCTATGTCGGGCGAATCGATGATTCAGAGAAGCCCAGGCTGGTCAAATCCCGCGATGCGCGTAATGCGATTGAGGCATTGTTGAAAGGAAAAAAGGTTGCCGTTGAAAGAACCGGAACAATCGGCTGTTCAATCAAATGGGCCAGTAAACGGGAGTCCGCCAAACAATCTTTCGAGCGTTGGGCAAGAGAAAAAGTTACTGTGGAAATGATAGATGCAAAGACCATAAAGGAACTTGTCAAAAACGATTCGGGGAAACTGCGCTTGGTCAATGTCTGGGCGAGCTGGAGCGGGCCCAGTGTGGAACAATTGCAGGAATTTGTAACTATGAACCGGATGTATCGCAAGCGGGATTTTGAGCTGATTACCATCAGTGCCGATTCGCCGAAGAGAAGAAATAGAGTTATTTCATCTTTGAAAAAACAGCAAGCGTCATGTAAAAACTATCTGTTTAATTCTGAAGATAAATATCAGCTTATGGCGGTGGTGGATAAGGATTTGCTTGGTGGTATTCCATACACGATTTTGATTCGGCCGGGCGGAGAAGTTATTTACCGTAGTCTTGGAATAATAGAACCGCTCGAGCTTAAGAAAGCGATTGTCGGATATTTGGGACGATATTACAAATAGATGAAACAGGGAGGGTTTGAATGCAGGAGCCGAAGACAGTGTATTTGCATTTAGAAAAGAATTATTTTGAGCCGAGGATGCTGATAAACGTCCTGCGAAAGATTTTTAACTACTGATTTCACAGATTACACAGAGTAAATAAAAATAAAAGGCAAAAGAGGCGTAAAAAATGAAGTACCCAAATGAAACTACAAACGAAACAGATATAAATACACAAGGCGAAGGGCCAAAAATAAGCATACTGGCGATAGGAAAAATAGCCGCAGCGGTAATCATTTTTCTCTTGATAATAGCGATTTTTTGGCCTGGTTTTATTCGTTTACGCGAATATCGCCGCCGAATCAGATGTGGGGAGAATATAAAGCGGCTTGGAAAGGCGATGCTAATTTATGCCTGTGGTCATGATGATAAATACCCTACGGCAGATAAATGGTGTGATTTGCTTATAAAATATGCTGAAGTGAGTGAAAAAGGGTTTGTTTGTCCGTCGGCAGGAGAGGGCCGGTGTCATTATGCGATGAATCCCAATGCCAAATTGACTTCACCGCCGGATATGGTGGTGCTGTTTGAGACTAAGGGGGGCTGGAATCAGTTTGGTGGACCGGAGATACTAACATTTGAAAATCATAAAGGAAAAGGGTGCAATGTATCGTTCAATGATAATCAAACGGAATTTGTGAAGCCGGAGCAACTTGGTGAATTGAAGTGGGAGGAGTGAAAAGTCATTTTGATACTCGATATAGAGATGTATAAAAGAATGAAAAAATCCAGAGGCAGATGAGTTTTTGACCGGTCGCTTACGCTCCCGGCTCTGTTTTAGTGAGGATTTCAAAATAAGGATTGCAATTTTGCGAATTTGCTTTTAGATTAGCTTCGTAAATTAGCTGTTGGTGTTCCGGACTGAGGAGATTGATGATTTTAATTGTATCAAGGAGCAGATTATGGCGGATGTTGAGCCGAGCCGGGAAGAAGCCTTCTCGTTGCTGAAAGAATATAATAAAAATGAAGGATTGATTAAACATGCTCTGGCTGTTGAGGGTGTGATGCGCTATTGTGCCCGCAAACGCGGCGAGGATGAGGAAAAATGGGGCGTTATCGGTTTAGTTCATGACCTGGACTATGAGCAATTTCCCGAGCAGCACTGCCGAAAGACCGAGGAAATTCTGACTTCGCATAACTGGCCTGCTGAGTACATCCGGGCTGTGGTCTCGCACGGGTGGGATATATGCACCGATGTCGAACCTCAAAGCGAGCTGGAAAAGGTCCTTTATACCGTAGATGAGCTTGTCGGACTTGTAGTGGCTACGGCACTTGTGCGGCCGAGTAAGAGTGTGCTTGATATGAAAGCCAAATCAGTTAAAAAGAAATGGAAAGATAAATCCTTCGCTGCGGGCGTGAGTCGGGCTGTTATCCAAAAAGGCACCGAGATGTTGGGCGTGGAATTAGGCGAGATTATCGATGACGTGATTATGGGGATGCGCGAGGTGGCTGATGAAATCGGGCTAAGAGGCAATTATAGTGTTGAGTTTTGAGTGTTTAGTTTTGAGCTGGTGAGTTCGAGATTGGGATATGCGTAAGTGTGTTTTTGTATCAGTGTTAATGCTTTTGCTGATAGGCGGCTGTGGGGACGGCAGTAACCCGACCGGGGCTGAATTAGAGCGTCGGGCTCTTGTGCGGAAGATAAGACTTGTGGAAGCATTGGGTGGGTTTGTGCTGATGGTAGGCGGTGAGACTGTAACCAGCGATGAGATAATCGAGTCGCCGGCGGAATTAGGTGGGATGTTTGTATTGCCAATAGAATACTTCAAGCCGATCGCGCAGGTAAGTGAGCTTGAGCAGTTCAAAGAACGAGTTAGGGGCCAGTTTAAAGAAATTCTTACGACTAAAATATCAAGTATTTTGCTTTATCAGCAGGCCAAAAGAGAAGTAGGAGAGAATATTGAGGATGCCCTGGAAAATCAGGCGGAAAAGGCGTTGCGAGAATTTGTTCTGGCCTTCGGGGGTGACCAGATCAAGGCTGATGAGGCACTTGAACAAAAGGGAATGAACTGGAAGAGCTTTAAGGAATATCAAAAAAGATTGATTTTCATTCAATGGTACGTAACATCGCAATTGCCTAAAAACAGGCCCATTACTTATCGTGAGTTGATGGACTGCTATAACGAGATGAAGGACAAATATTTTGCAAAAACCGCGACGATACAATTTCGCTTGATTGATATTCAGCCAGCCATGCTGGAGGTAGCAAATCCGAAGGCAAACCGCCATCAGCTTGCGGAAAAGCTGGCACTTGAAT
>JAUWBX010000366.1 GCA_030609625.1 Phycisphaerae bacterium | reverse complement strand
AACCGGGTCGTTATGAGGCCGAGCGAAAAGTTCGAGGCCAAGGCCGACAACGCAGGCATCGGGCTTTGCAGCCGGCCGCAATAGAGCGGGTTATTTGGATAGGCTCTAGGTGTGACAAATGAAGATTGTAGTTTTAGGACTAAACCACAAGACTGCTCCGGTAGAGATTCGCGAGAAACTGGCGTTTGACACCGTGGAGACCACCAGGGCACTGTGCGAGCTGAAAAACAGGTTTCGCCAGGCGGAGTTTGTGTTGATATCGACGTGCAACCGTGTTGAGTTGTATTGTGCCGACAAACGTGCCGGAGGGGCTGATGCGGATGACCTGACTAAGTTCATTTCGGAGTTTCATAATATTAAGCCGGAGAAGTTTGCGGAGTTCCTGTACTCCTACAGCGATGCCGATGCGGTCAGGCATCTGCTGACGGTCGCATCGAGTCTGGACAGCATGGTCGTGGGCGAGGCACAGATAATCGGGCAGGTCAAGGAGAGCTACAAGCTGGCCTCTACGGCCAAGAGCACGGGAAAGATTCTGAATCACCTGTTTCACTGTGCCTTTGCTACCAGCAAGAAGATATATACAACTACCTCAATTTCATACGGTCGAGTCAGCATTGCCGGCGTTGCGGTCGAGCTGGCCAGGCAGCTCTTTGCCGATATCTCATCGGCGAAAGTGGTTGTCATCGGGGCAGGCCAGATGGGGCAGCTTATCGTACAGCACCTTCTTCAGGTTGGGGCCGGGAATATAACGGTCGTCAACAGGTCTTACGACCGCGGTCTAAGCGTGGCCGAGCAGTACGGCATTGCAGTCCGCAAATGGGAAGAAGTTGAGGACCAGCTTATTAGTGCTAATATCGCGATAGCCTCGGCGACGGTACAAGATTATCTTTTCAGGAAGGCCCCATTCAAGAAGATAATGGACACTCGGCGTCGAAGTACGCTGCTGATTATCGATATTGCGGTACCGCGAAACTTTGAACCTTCGATAAATAAACTGGATGGTGTGTACCTTTATAGTGTTGACGACCTTGCCGAGGTAGTAGAGCAAAATCGCAAGGCCCGCGAGCGGGACATCGCCAGGGGGATGGAAATCGTCTTTGAAAATGTTACGGATTTTATGGACTGGTTCGGGACCAGGGACATAGGGCCTCTGATAGGTCAGATGAAGGAACAATTTGCCCAAATCGGCAAAAATGAGATAGAGGGCTTCTTTGTCGGGTCCAGGCAGGATGCCTACTGCAAAGATGTTATGAAGGCAATGGTCAACCGCATTGTTAATAAGCTGCTGCACTGCGTAATTAAGAATGTCAACACTATAGCTAAAGAAAATGGTGCTACTGAGGCTGCAAGGTTTGTTGACAGCATTGTACGGCAGGCTGAAAACATATCGTCCGAGCTAAACCATAAGGAAGACAAGCAGTCGTGAAAGAAACTTTAAATCAAATTCTCAGACTTTTATTTTGGGAGACTACGATAAAATGCAATTTAAGCTGTGCACATTGTCGGCGTCTGGAATCCGACGAGGCGGCTTTTAAGGATTTAACAACCGCACAGGCGAAAGATTTGATAGCACAGTTAGCCGAATTAGGCAGGGCGCAACCTATGATGCCGGTCCTGGTATTTTCAGGCGGTGAGCCGCTCTGTCGTGATGACTTATTTGAATTGATTTCTGAGGCGAAAGCAACGGGGATTATACCGGCCCTTGCAACCAATGGGACATTGATAGATGCAAAAGCAGCCGAACAAATACGTGATAGCGGAATTGTGAGGGTCGCGGTGAGTCTGGATGGCGCCACTGCCGAGGTTCACGACAAGCTGCGGCAGTTGGAAGGCTCCTTTGAAAGGGCACTTCAAGGTATCAAATATCTTCGTGAGGAAGAAATACCTACTCAGATAAATATGACATTGACCAGGCACAATGCCGGGCAATTAGAAGATGTTTACGAACTTGCCAAGTCAGTGGGCGCAATAGCGGTGCACATATTCATGCTGGTTCCGGTCGGGTGCGGACAGGTCCTGGCTGAAACGGACATGCTTTCACCTGAGCAATATGAACAAAAGATGCTTGAGATATGTAGATTGGATAGTCGCAGCGAGCTGCAAATGAAGGTAACTTGTGGCCCTCATTACGAACGTATTATCAGGCAGCAAGGGCTGTATCAGGCTCGTAAAAAGAAAGCAAATGCTGGTGGTTCTGTTCCAGGTAGGGCCGGGCATGGTGGTTCTTCACGTGGATGTCTCGCAGGCCTTGGTGTGCTGTTCGTAGGCCATCAGGGAGACGTATTTCCCTGTGGGTATTTGCCCGTAAATTGTGGTAATGTGCTCAAACAAAAGCTTACAGAGATATGGCGCGACAACGAAGACCTTGCGAGAATGCGCAACAGTAATAGTCTTGAGGGCAAGTGTGGAGTGTGTGGCTACAAGGATGTATGCGGTGGATGTCGCGCCAGAGCATACGCTGCGACGGGTAATTACATGGCCGAAGAGCCTTTTTGTGCATACATACCACCTGAGGCGACGAGTTAATGTTGGTCAGAAACTGAATATCGAATACTGAAAAGTGACTAAAGTTTGAAGTGCCTAAAGTTAAAAAGAAAGATAACTTTAGTTCACTTTAGCTCACTTTAGGCACTTTAGCTCACTTGACAATGATAAATATCAGCAAATTATATTGCGATGAGGTTACGCCGGGCGATTGGCTTCGCTACGGCAAAAAAGGTTCCGGTGAGCGCGAAGGTGAAATTGTTCCAAAACAAGCATCTGAAAGACGCCCTATTGTCGTCTGGAACATCACCAGAACGTGTAATCTCAAATGTGTTCATTGCTATAACGACAGCGGCGCCGGCAAAACTTGTAATGAATTATCGACAAGCCAGGCAAAAGCCGTCCTGGATGACTTTGCGCAGTTCAAAGTGCCGTCGGTGCTGTTCTCTGGCGGTGAACCGTTGATGCGGCCTGACCTGTTTGAATTGATTGAATATGCAGGCCGGCAGGGGCTGCGTACGGTTATTTCAACAAACGGGACACTTATAACTGCTGACGTAGCCAAGAAAATAAAACAAATGGGAGTTTCGTATGTGGGCATCAGCCTTGACGGGATAGGACGAGTCAACGACGAATTCAGGGGAGTGGCCGGCGCGTTTGACAGGGCTGTGCAGGGAATAAGAAACTGTCAGAACGCCGATGTGCGAACAGGTCTCAGATTGACTCTAACCAAAAGGAATGTTCAGGATTTGGAGGCCTTGTTCGACTTCTTCGAGGCAGAGAATATCGAGAGGGCTTGCTTTTACCACTTCGTGCCAAGCGGCAGAGGAAAGGCTATCGGTGATGATGACCTCAGCCACGCTCAAAGCAGAGATGCAATTGAGACAATATTAGCCAAAACAAAACAGTACAAACAAGCCGGCAGGAAAACCGATATATTGACAGTCGATAACCATGTTGACGGCGTTTATCTCTACCTGAAGTTGCTTAAGGAAGACCCTGCTCGTGCGGCCAATGTCTGGAAGCTGCTTCTCTGGAACGGCGGGGGAATGTATAGCAGCGGAGTTGGAATCGGGTGTCTTGATTTTAACGGCAAGGTACATCCGAATCAGTTTTGGGGACACTACGACCTGGGGGACGTTCACGAAAGGCCTTTTAGTGAAATTTGGCTCGACCCCAAAGAACCTTTGCTAAAGGGTTTGAGGAACCGCAGGGAACACATCAAAGGCCGTTGTAGGCTTT
>JAUWBX010000014.1 GCA_030609625.1 Phycisphaerae bacterium | reverse complement strand
TGACGGCCTGGCGGAAAAGGGGCCTGATTTGCTCACTCTTTACCTTGTATTGGCCGTTAATTTGCCTGACGAGCAGTTCGCTGTCACTGAAAACCATCAACTGTTCGGCGCCGATTTGTTTTGCAGCTTCGAGGGCTTTTACGAGACTGGTATATTCGGCTACGTTGTTCGTGGCCTGTCCTAAAAAAAAGGCTTTTGCCTGTAGTTGTGTTCCGGCAGAGTCGGCCAGGGTGAAACCGGCCGCGGCCGGGCCCGGGTTGCCTCTGCTGCCGCCGTCTATGTGAACAATTATCTCGTATTTCGTATCTCGCATCTCGTATCTCGAAATTCAAGCATCAAAGCTATCTTGAATAAGTTTTTAGATAATAATTTGTTTGAGGTTTCGCCTCAGCCTATTTTATTCCTGGATTCCCGCTTTCGCGGGAATGACAAATTGGTACGATTGTCAAAAAACTTTGTAGCAGGAGCTAAATAATGAAAGTTAGATATTTTCTTCACTTCCAAGTACAAGTATCCTGGTGCAATTAGGACATCGGATTATATCATCCTTTGTCATAAGCAGATTAACACACTCAGCGGTGAGGCCCATAAAGCAGCCGCCACAGCTATATGCCCCCTTTTTTCCGCTCTGCTGTTCGACCACCGCGACAGCCTGGCCATCGTAGGTTTCGGTAACGCGTTTGAATATCTCCAGTGATTTGTCGGGTATGTTCTGTGCAACCTGGTCCCATTCGGCCTGTATTTTGTCGATTTCGGCCTGGCATTTGCCCGCCAGTATCTCGGATTCGGTTCGTAGCTGCTCGAGATGTTGTTTTTGCTCATTTATCTGGTTTTGTATTTCTTTGCATTCGGTTTCATCATCCTCAATATTTTTCAGCAATTCCAGAGATTGTGATTCTATCTTGGAATTGTCGGCTTTTGTTGTGTTGAGCTGAGTGAGGAGCGCGGCGTATTCTTTATTTGTTCTTGCGGTGTTGAGGGCGGCCCTTAACTTGGCTATCTGGTCGTCTCTGGACTTGAGCTCCAATTCGAGGCGGTCGAACTGTATCTTACTCAACTGCACCTCCTCTTTTTTGGCTTCGATGGCGTTTTGGAGACTCCTGATCTGATTTTCCTGAATGATTACGTTTCTTCTGCACCTTGTAAGTTTTGCCTTTTCAACCCGCAGACGATTTTCAACACTTTGAAGTTTTACCAGCCCATTCAATACAGGTCCCATTTATGCTCCTTTAGGACTTGTAAATAAATTATCTTCCATTTTTGGCCGGCTGCGGCTTCGGCTGGCGGTGTCAGCCTTGTCCTCGCTCAGCCAAAAACGAAACCTAATTTCTTTACCAGTCCTTAACCCTGCTCTTAAATTTTCAAACCCTTTATTATCTACACTCACATTTTATCTGCAACAAAAATATTTCTATTTTTTCTTTTGCTGCGGCTGACTGTATAATAGGGCCTTAGTATTAACTGGTTTGTTGTTCCCAATTATTTGGGTATGAGAAAAACCCCCGGTAAAACCGGGGGCTAAATATTATAACCCCCCAGGACAGGCCTGGGGGGTAAACGAAGGCATGCTATGAAAGAACTGCTGAAACAACTCATTAGGGCTGAAAGCACGCTGGAGAAGGGCGAATTAGCCGCGGCGGAGCTAATTTCAGCCGAGCTTAGTCATTCAGGGATAGATTGCCGGATAGATACCTGGGACCAAACCAGGGCGAATATTACCGCACAGGTAAAGTCCGGCGGGCGCAAGGGTGCACTGCTATTTGCCTGTCATCTTGATGTTGTCGGGCCGGGCGAAGCGAAGTGGGAAAAACCTGCCTTCGAGGCGGTTGAAAGCGACGGCAAAATCTATGGCAGAGGCTCGGTGGATATGAAAGGCGGCATCGCAGCGGCCATCACCGCCATCAGGCAAGTTGTCGATTCCGGCGTAAAGTTACAGGGCGATATCGTATTTGCCGCCGCCGCGGGGGAAGAGACCGATAGCTGCGGCGCGAAAAGATTTATTAGTGACAGCAGCCGACTGCCTGAATTTATCGGCGTGGTTATCCCTGAGCCTACGGATTTTTCGATTGTTACGGCGCATCGCGGAATGCTGTGGCTCGAAGTTGTAACCAAAGGCAAGGCCGCTCACGGCTCGACACCACAATTGGGCGTAAATGCGATAACTTCAATGCGGTCGGTTCTGGATGAGCTGGAAAATTACCCCCGCGTCTTCTTGCCGAAGACAAGAGCGGGGGCCGAAGCCCATAAGCTGTTGGGCGAGTGCTCTATGAGTGTTAATACTATTACCGGCGGTAAAGCGCTTAATGTTGTGCCGGATAAGTGCAGCATCGGGATAGACATCCGCACTTTGCCGGAGCAAAATCATCAGGATATAATTACCGATTTGGGAAAAATCTTTGCGAAGCTGAAATCCAGGAATCCCCAATTTGACGCAGAGGTCCGCGTGGTGCGCCAGGTGCAGCCATTAGAGACCGATTGCGGCTGTGATTTTGTTAAGGCTTTTTGCTCGGCTGTTGGAACCAATGAAACCGTGGCTGTTGGTTTTACAACGGACGGCCCTTATTTTGCTTCATTGGGCGCACCTGTGGTAATTTTTGGGCCGGGCAACGGGCAGCTCTGCCATAAGCCGGACGAATATATCGAAATCATCGACGTAGAAAAGGCGGTTGAGTACTACAAGAATATCATTTTGAAGTTCTTGACATGATTATTGTCCTAAGTTATTCCTCCAGCAAGATAAAGCGAAAAGTGGTTTGATAACCAGCAATTAGTGCCAAACCTAAAAAAAGCTCCACAATCGTTGGGACAATTATCATTAGTATTTCTTGACTTTTTGGCTGGCCGCAGGTAATCTATGTGGCACGGCCATCTTGGCCGTGTTTTCACGGGCTGGAAGCCCGTGCCACAAGATTTAGCATTAAAGACAGCAGCGAACTTATGAAGGAAGTTAAGCAGCCACAGGAACAATTCGAGGATATGCAAATCCTCGATGAGCTAAAGAATTCATACCTCAACTACGCGATGAGTGTGATAGTTTCGCGTGCATTGCCGGACGTTCGTGATGGTCTGAAACCTTCACAAAGGCGAATATTAGTTGCGATGAACGATTTGAACCTCGGGCCTCGAAGCAAGCACCGCAAGTGCGCTAAAATCGTCGGCGATACGGGCGGCAACTACCACCCCCACGGTGACCAGGCCACGTATGGGACGTTAGTGCGGATGGGCCAGGAGTGGAATATGCGTTATCCGCTGATTAACCCGCAGGGTAACTTCGGCAGTATCGATTCGGACCCGCCGGCGGCTATGCGATATACCGAGGCAAGAATAACGGCGCCGGCTATGGAAATGCTCGAAGATATCAAGCATGATACCGTCGATTTTGTGCCGAACTATGATGAGACCCGTGAAGAACCGACGGTCCTGCCCTCGAAGTTCCCGAATCTGTTGGTCAACGGCTCTACCGGAATCGCGGTCGGGATGGCGACTAATATCCCGCCTCATAATATTGCCGAGATTTGTGCCGCTTTGCTGTTGGTCATTGAGGAGCCGGACTGCGGATTTAAGGACATTATGAAGGTCCTGCCCGGCCCTGACTTCCCAACCGGTGGAATCATTTGTGGTAAAAAGGGCATCATTGACGCTTACACGACCGGTCGCGGCCATTTGACAGTCAGGGGCAAAATAGATATCGAGACAACCAAAAGAGACAGGGAAAGAATCGTAATAACCGAAATACCTTATATGGTCGTCAAGACGACAATTGTTTCGAAGATTGCGGCTTGTGTCCACAGTAATGCGCTTCCGGAAGTGGCCGACATCAGAGACGAATCGGACCGTCACGGGCTGCGGATTGTGGTGGACCTGAAAAAAGATGCTGATGTCGAAATCGTGCTGAACAAGCTGTACCGCTACACTTCTTTGCAGAGCACTTTTGCTATCGCCAATATCGCACTGGTTGATAACAGGCCTGAAACGCTCAATATAAGAGAGATGCTCGACTGCTTCATTAGCCATCGCAAGGTCGTCGTCCGCAGGCGGAGCAGATTCCTGCTGAAAAGATGCAGGAACAGGGCCCATATTCTCGAAGGTCTTATCTTAGCTGTTAGTGACATCGATGAAATCATCGAACTGATAAAAAAATCACCCGATGCCCCGACCGCAAAGCTGAACCTGATGAAAAAGCCTTTGCGGTTAGCCCAGTTAGCTACGCTGAAGAAAATTCTTCCCAAGTCTTTTGTTAAGGAAAAAAGTAAAGGCAAACATTTCCTCACCGGCCCGCAGGCCGATGCGATTTTGACAATGCAGTTGCAAAGGCTGACCGGTCTGGAGATGGAAAAGTTGGCCAAAGAGTATGCTGACTTGAGCGAGCAGATAGAGGGTTATGAGGCGGTGTTGGCCAACGAGGAGCTTTTGTTAGATATCATTCGCGAAGACATCTACGAAATAAAGGAAAAATACGGTGATGCCAGGCGGACGAAAATCACGGCCAAGGTAGAGCAGCTCGATATGGAGGATTTGATTGCCGAAGAGGAGGTTATCGTTACGGTCAGTCACAGCGGATACGTTAAGCGGATGCCGATTGATACATACCGTAAGCAGGCCAGAGGCGGCAGAGGAATCATCGGCTCGGATACAAAAGAAGGTGATTTCTTAGAGCATCTGTTCGTTGCCTCGACGCATGATTATCTGCTTATCTTCACTAATCGCGGCAAGTGCTATTGGCTGAAGGTCTATGATGTTCCGAGTATGTCCAGACAAAGTAAGGGCAGAAATATCGTTAACCTTCTGAAGCTGGGAAGCCAGCAGGTCGCGTCGATAATCAACGTCAGCAGTTTTGACGGCGAAGGCGAGGATGAAGGGCCGCGGCAGCTCGTTATGGCCACAAAAAGCGGGCTTGTGAAAAAGACCAAGCTATCCGCTTACGGCAATCCGAGAAGTACCGGCGTTATTGCTATCAATCTCGACCCTACCGACGATTTGATTGGTGTTGTGCTGACCACAGGGGACGACCATATTATACTCGGCACACGTGATGGTATGACGATACGCTTTGACGAAAATCAGGTCCGCTCGATGGGCCGTGCCTCGCGAGGCGTCAGAGGTATTAAGCTGCGTTCCGGAGATGCCGTAGTCGATATGGTGATTGTCGAAGAAAAAGCCGCTTTGTTCACAGTCTGCGAGAACGGATACGGCAAGCGAACAGGGCTTGAGAATTACCGGTCGCAGAGCCGAGGCGGAGTTGGTCTGAAAAACATAAAAACAACCGCTCGGAACGGCAAAGTAGTTGCACTCAAAGCAGTTCAGGGCAAGGATGATTTAGTGATGATAACGGCCAGCGGGATGATTATTCGGACCGGACTTGACCAAATCCGTTCGATTGGCAGAAATACGCAGGGTGTGCGTTTAATCAAGCTCAAACCGGGCGATAAACTCGTTGCCGCCGAAAAGATAGTCGCCGAAGATGCGGACAATGTGAAAGGTAAATCCGGCAGTAATAAGAAACCGCAGTCAAAAGCTAAGGCCAAAGCTAAACCAAAACCGAAAGCTAAATCAAAAGCTAAGCCGAAGTCTGAAGCCAGGAAGAAAAGCGGCAAAAAAAGACGCAAATCGTGAAAAGCACGAAGCACAAAATTCGAAATTCGAAACAAATTCAAAATTCTAATGTTCAAATTTTCAAAACTTATTGTTTCGTGATTTGAATTTTGGTCATTTGATATTGTTTCGGATTTCGACCCGCCAGCGGCGGGTATCGATCGAAACCCAGCGTTGCTGGGTAGAATTTCGGATTTAGTGACATTTTGTTTTGTATTTAAGATGGACAAACTGATTTATGTAATTGCGGGCAAAGAAGAATCCCTTGTCAATGCCCGGTGCCGTGAACTTCTCGATGAGCTATTGGAGCCGTCGCAAAGGGCGACAGGACTCTTTGACGCTGAGGCTGCTTCGGTCCTGATTTCAGAGGTGCTGGATGAGCTGCGGACGGCACCGTTTCTAACCGACAAGCGAGTTGTTCTCGTAAAAGGCGCAGACAAATTTATATCTGAAAACCGTCCGCTGCTTGAGAAGTATTTCGATAAACCCTGCTCTACGGGACGACTTGTCTTGACCGTGAACAATTGGGACTCACGTACAAAACTGGCCAAGAAACTGCCGAAAGCAGGCAAGCTGATTAAGGTTGCCCAGCCTAAACGTAGTGAACTGCCGCAGCGGCTGATAAAATATGCAAACGACGCATACGATAAAAAACTCGGCAGGGACGCAGCCGAACTTTTAATCGAGCTGACCGGCGATGAGCTGATACGGCTGTACAGTGAAATCGACAAATTGGCTTTGTTCGCGGATGCCGAAAAGGTCATAACGCCGAAGCATATCGAATCGCTCATAGGACATAATCGCTTATTCAATGCTTTTGCCGTGATTGATGCCGTTATCGCGGGCAATCCTGCCCAGGCAGTTGAGCGCTTAAGGGGCATGTTCGCACAGGACAAATCTACGGAATTTACCGTTGTCGGGGCTTTTGCATATCACTTCCGCAGGATGTTCAACGCTAAAGTGCTGCTTAACAAAGGTGTCCGCAGCGGTGAAGTTGCAGAGAGATTTCGAATATGGAGCCACAAAGACAAATTCTTTGCGCAACTTCGGCAGATGAGCCTGAAACAAATCGGCGGATATTTGCAGCAATTGGCCGAGACCGACTATGCTATCAAAACCGGCCGAACAAAAGCAAAAGTGGCGATGGAGCAATTGGTATTAAAATTATCCGCCGGCACTGCCATAAGCGGGACGAATATATCGAGAGCAGCGACGTGGAAAAAGCGGTAGAGTACTACAAAAACATTATTTTGAGGTTTCTGGCCTGATTATCACCCTAAAGCCTTACTATCAATGAATTTAGCTAAACAAGCCTTCGGAAAATATTTTACAATATTCGGGATAAATCCGTTGACTTTTTGGGGTTAATCTGGTAAACTATTTCTTAATAAGAATTCCGGAGGGGAAGAGGAGAGTGTGTAGTCTATTTGTGGGGAGGATATGGCGTGAAAACAAAATATACGATGACTTATCAAATTAGACCAAAATTCCGATAATATAATCAGGCCCGAATTTCGAATTTATGATATTATACAGTTTCGTAATTAAATTGAACTAAATTGAAAAGGAGAAAAACTATGACAAGACGAATTTTTTGTAAGGTACTATTAGTAATTGTCGCTGTTTTCGGACTTCTGGTTCTTTCGAGCATCCTATCAGCCCAGGGAAATAGGGATTGGGCCTTTGAACATGTCAAAGATGTCCAGGAAAGGAACATCGACCGGTTTATGGCAATGGATGGTGTCGAGGGCACAGCCATTGGGTACAATCAGAACGACCAATTGGCAGTCAAGGTCTTTACAGCCGGCCCGGGTGTTCGCGGTATTCCTCAAAAGCTCGATGGCGTCCCGGTCCAGGTGGTAGTTACTGGCAAAATTTACGCTCTCGTCAATCCTACGGCCAGATTCTCTCGACCGGTGCCTATCGGTGTTTCGACCGGTCACCCAGATATTACTGCTGGCACTATCGCATGTAGGGTGAAAGATTCGGCAGGTAATGTTTACGCCCTCAGTAACAACCATGTGTATGCTAATGAAAACCTGGCAAGTCTCGGCGATGATGTAATTCAACCAGGTACGTTTGATAAAGGTTCATTGCCGGATGATTATATTGGCACGCTGTCCGATTTCGAGCCAATTGTGTTCAGTCGTAGGGCCAGAAACGAGATCGATGCAGCCATTGCCATTAGTACGGTGGACGAACTTGGCACTGCCACACCGACTGGCGGCTATGGGACACCCAACTCGACCATCGTCGAGGCCTTCATTGGCCAGCAGGTACAGAAATTCGGGCGAACAACTGAACTGACCACAGGGGAAGTTACTGGTGTCAATGCCACCGTCATTGTCGGTTACGGCCCTGGCAAGACGGCGAAATTTGTGAAACAGATCATAATCGAACCAGGTGGTTTTAGCGCGGGCGGCGACTCTGGTTCGCTGATTGTGACTGATGATGGCAATCGTAATCCAGTTGGATTGTTATTTGCCGGCAGTTCAACTATGACTGTTGCCAATCGGATTGACCTGGTACTCACTCGTTTCGGTGTGACCGTTGACAACACCACCGCCGGCGAACCACCAGTACTTACTGCCATTGAAGCCTCGCCGAACAGCGCGACCATCGAAGAGGGTCAGACTCAGCAGTTCACCGCGACGGGCAGCTTCGACGATAGTAGCACCGCCGACCTGACATCCACTGCCACATGGGAAAGTTCAAATACCGCCGTAGCGACTGTTGACGCCTCTGGCCTCGCCACGGGTATTTTGGCCGGCACAGCCACCATCACGGCAACCCAGGACGGCTTCAGCGACACCGCCTCTCTTGAAGTCACTGCGCCACCCACCTTGACGTCCATCTTGGTAACGCCGACCAGCGCGACCATCGAAAAGGGTCAGACTCAGCAGTTCACCGCGATGGGCAGCTTCAACGATGGTAGCACCGCCGACCTGACATCCACTGCCACGTGGGCAAGTTCAAATATCGCCGTAGCGACTGTTGACACCTCTGGCCTCGCCACGGGTATTACGGGTATTTTGGCCGGCACAACCGACATCACGGCAACCCAGGACGGCGTCCCCAGCAACGCTGCCGCCCTGAACGTCACGCCGGCCACCACCACGGACACAGTGACCATCACCAAGGCTGAGTATAAACTTAGAAACGGCGAACTCAATGTAGAGGCTACGAGCACCGGAGCCCCCGACGCTGTCTTGACGGTCTATGACAGCACGGGCGCCGTGAACTACGGCCAGATGACTTACGACAGTAGGAAAAATAAATATAAGTTGAAGAAGAGAGGGGTGACCGATCCAGGTGAGTCTGTAATGGTCGTGTCCAGCTTGGGTGGAGAGGACACTGCACCAGTGAAGCGCAGATAGCAGTTTGGTAGATGATATTGACCGCAAAGGGATGGTGGATTCTTTCGCCATCCCTTTGCCGGTATTATCTAAAAGAGACACAGAGTGCAATATGAGTCTGCTTTCATCAAGGGCTGAGAGAATAGAGATTTAGCGATGGTCAGGCGGATTGCAATTATTATGCTGAACGTTGGTGCTATGAGCGCAGCCGGTATTCTTACCGGCTGTTCTTATACCGGTCCCAGCGGTCTTGAGAAAGGACGGACTATGCCGGAGCGAACTATCGAGCAGGTGCAGGAAGAACACACGGATGAATGGATGGCCATTTCCGGGGTCGAGGGTACGGCAATCGGGCTTTCCGAAGGTAAGCCTTGTATCAAGATTTTTACATCCTCAAAACCACAGGAAATACGAGATAAGATACCGTCAATGGTCGAAAGCCATCCTGTAATTATCGAAGAAACGGGGGCGTTTCGTGCGCTGGACTAACAGTAGTTCCGGCAAATAAAACTTTCACACAATCATAATCATCAGGCCTTTCCATATCTGAATAATCTGTGATTTTCACTAAAAAGTAAGGTACAATTCACAGGTAATTTACGTCGATAGCTATATTTCTGCGCAGGAAAGAGAAGCAGTATGACAGAGAGCCAGTGGCCGAGGTTGAGGCCGGCAAATAATAAAGATTGTGAAAAGATAACAGAGTTAGTCTGTAGCGTTCTGAAAGAATATAACTTGAAGCCGGACCCGGCGGGCACGGACGCTGACATCAGAGATATTGAGCAATCCTATTTTGGACGAGGCGGGGCGTTTTATGTGCTTGAAGAAGAGGACGGCTCAATAATCGGAGCTTACGGGCTTTATCCGGTCGATAAGGCAACGTGCGAGCTTCGTAAAATGTATCTACGCAGCTCGTACAGAAGTAAAGGGTTGGGTAAATTATTGCTGGAAGATGCCCTGTCAAAGGCAAGGCAAATGGGATTTAAGAAAATCACTTTGGAAACCGCTTCGGTCTTAAAAGAAGCGATTAGTTTGTATAAAAGCTACGGATTTGTCGAATACGAGCCGGAGCATTTATCAAGCAGGTGCGACCAGGCGTTTATACTTGAATTAGAATAGTGGTATGTAACACGATAAATGCGTGGTGGTTACTGGTAGTTATTCGGCGCCATCCCAAAATGAGTCTTTAAGCTCTTAGGCGATTTTGCGCTTGAGTTTAGAATTCGAATTGGTCTTTGAAGACGGCTTTGAAATCATAGACATCGTTGAAATCATCGATTGAATCTACTGGTTGAGCGCTCATCCATTCGTATTTTATCATCAGATAAACGATTTCGCCGAAATCTCGAGTTGTTTTAATTCCCCAGGCATTGAGGACTACCATTGCCATTCTGCCCCACTTTTCAATAGCTAATTTCTTTAGCCCCTCGCAGAGCGTTTGGCCGCTGACGTGCCTGGGTTCGACAGTAATCTTTTTTACGGTGAAGCCGAGCGCCTCATAGACGAACCTGATAGCCGGCGGGCTGAATCGGCTATCTTCTCCGGCGATTTGTTCGAGATTCTTTTTCATTTTCAAAACGTGTCCGGTGTTCTGTCGCTTATAATTTGTGGGATTGTCATTCCGCACTTGATGCGGAATCCAGAGAACTCATAATACTGGATTCCTGCTTTCGCAGGAATGACAGCCATCAATGAAGCGCCGTAAGGCATCCCCAAGGGACTGCCGAGAGCACTGGTCCGAGTTTTGCAAAGGTCCGGTTCATATTAACACTTCTATTATAAAACTTTTGTAATTAAAGGTCAATCCCCCTTCGGTCGCCACAGAATTATGCCTGACTGAGTGAAGAAACTCTTGACAGATTCCGGTTTATAGTTGAAAATTCATTGATGGCCCACACCACACCAATTAGGCGTGAGCTTAAGCTCAATTGGTGCGGGGTCGGCCAGATTAAAGTTGAAAATCCGCTTTGGAGGTAATGTCCTATGTTAAGAACAATTCTTTGCCTGGCGCTATTGCTGAGCAGCCAGAGTGTATTAGCTCAAACGAGCGATTATTTTAACGCACGCTATGGCGAACTGCTTACCGCATCGACCGAGCGGGTCGTTTTATGGTGGGCCTCTTCCGGCTGGAAAATAAGTCCGGACAAAGCGCCGCCTGAAACAAAAGGCCGAACAATTGTGATACGCGCCGCCCGCAACGAAGCCGAGGCGGCGCAATTAGTAGTTAGGCCAATAGCTTCCTTGAAGGCTTTTACCGTGCGAGCCGGAGCGTTGAGCGGGCCCGGTGGAGCAACTATTCCTGCTAAGAACGCCGAAGTGCTCAAGGTGCGATACGTCAATGTTACGCACCCAACCGATAAAAGTTCAGTGCCCGGCCTTTGGCCTGACCCCCTGCCGCCGTTTAAAGGGGCTATTAGTCTGGAGGCGGGCAAAAATCAGCCGTTCTGGATTCGCGTCAAAGTCCCACGCCGGGTTCCGGCAGGAATCTATACCGGCAGCATTCACCTTGCTGGGCAAAACTACAGTGCAGATGTTACGCTGCGTGTCGAGGTTTATGATTTCGTTCTTCCCGACCGGATGACCTGCACGACGGCTTTTGGCTTTTCCACGTCCAATGTATTCCGCTATCAGAAACTGTCCGATTCTAAAGACAGACGGCAGGTCCTCGACAAATACTGGGCCAGCTTCGGCGCCCATCATATATCTCCCTACAACCCCTCGCCGCTGGACAGACTCAAAGTTACCTGGCCCAAAGCTCCTAAGTCAATTGAACCCGAACAGCTTAAGCCGGTGTTTGACTGGACCGCCTGGGACAAAGCAATGGAGCGGGGAATTGATTACTACCACTTTAACTCCTTTCGGCTCAGCATCCCGGGGCTCGGCGGGGGCACTTTTCACTCACGGCGTGAGCCGGAGCTGCTCGGCTTCGGCGAGGATACACCCCATTACAAAGCCGCTTTTAACGCCTACTGCCGTGAAGTCCAGGAACACTTTCGCGAAAAAGGCTGGCTCGACGAGGCCTTCGTCTATTGGTTCGACGAGCCTGCTCCGAGGGACTACGAGTTCGTTATGAATGGTTTCGCCAAGCTCAAACGCGCAGCCGGCGATATCAATCGTATGCTGACCGAACAGGTTGAACCGAAACTCATCGGCGGACCGAATATCTGGTGCTCTGTTTCAAATAACTATAAACACGAACCAGCCGAACAAC
>JAUWBX010000121.1 GCA_030609625.1 Phycisphaerae bacterium | reverse complement strand
GTTAGAGCCTTTTCCTTTCGGGCCTCTAGCAGGGTGAGCATAACAGCACGAACGTCCATCACCTGCTTGCCCGGGACATCCAGCGCCCGAAGGGTCAACTGGCCACGGCCTTTTTCCAATCGAAAGACACCCAGGTGAAGCGGCCGGAACTTCTTAACGTACGACTCGCCGCCTCGTGAGACCCTGTCGAATTCTTCGCCAACCAGTGGCGGGTCGTGTGGCTCGGTTACTTTTCCCTGAATTCGGCTTCTATTGAAACGCAGCTCGATAGTGGAGCCGATATTTTCTTTCGCGCACGTATAATATACCTCGGCCTGATAATTGCCGCTGTTGGCCACCTCGATATCCCAGGTCATCTTGTCGTCGGCGCTTACCCAGTTCGTGAAGTAGGAGCAGTTGGGCGCTCTGGCGCTTCGCCGAACGTTTCCATACGGAACGCCGTCGCGAGCAGGCAGTATCGTTGTGGCAAACTCAGCGTAGCCGACGGGAAAGGGCCTATCGTCCTTTCGAGATTTGGGCAGCACTTCCTTCTTCCACCGGCTAACTGCTTTGGTTAGCTTGGCTGCGACATTCGGTTTCTCTTTCGCAATGTCGCGGTGCTGTCCCGGGTCGGTCGTTATGTCAAACAATTTGCCCGTATGGTCGAGCCGATACTGTTGTGTGCGGACGCTGACCCGGCCCCTTTGATGCGAGAATATCATTCGGTCCGGCCAGTTTTTAGTTTCTTTCAAAAGAAGGCGCTTGATGCTGACCCCGTCAAGCGGTTTGGTACTAACGGTCGGAATTCCGGCCATGTCGGCCAGAGTCGGGAGAAGGTCAATTGCGCCGGCGATTTGGGGAATCTGAATACCCGGCTTGATATGGCCTGGCCATCGAATCAGACAGGGCACACGGGTGCCTCCTTCGTCCGTTGAGCCTTTTCGCCCCTTCATACCGTCGTTCCATCGCCAGCTATTTGGACCGTTGTCGCTGAAATAGACCACGATGGTCTTTTCGGCAAGCTTCAATTTCTTAAGCTTTCGGAGAACACGCCCGACGTTCCAATCAATATTTTCACACATAGCCAACGCGCACCGTGTCTTGTCAAGCTGTTCCACTTTTGGGTCACGGTTACGCATCTGGACTGGATGGTCCCTGAACTTTTCGTAGAAGTGGTCGGGGACCTGGAAGGGCGAGTGTGGCGTGTTGTACGGCAGATAGCAGAAAAAAGGCCGGCTTCTGTTTTGCTCGATGAATGCCAAGGCATGGTCGGTCAAATCGTCAATGATATATCCCTTTCCTCTCACGATTTTCCCGTTATGTTCGAGGATTGGGTCGAAATAGTTGCCCCAGTGTCCGGAGCAGAATCCGTAGAATTCGTCGAACCCGCGGGCATTCGGGTGGTAGGGATATTGCGTGCCGTTGTGCCATTTCCCGAAAGCTGCGGTGGCATACCCGGCTGTTTTGAATGTGTCGCCGATGGTCTTCTCATCAATATTCAATCGTTCCGCTCCGGTCGTCACGCCGTGCACGCCGCCACGTAAATGGTATCGCCCGGTTAATAACTCGGCTCGTGTCGGTGCGCAGACGGGACAAACAAAAAACCGGTCAAACAGGGCGCCATCCCGAGCTAAGGAATCTATATTCGGAGTTTTTAAGTTGATGTTTCCGTGAACACTCAGGTCGCCCCAGCCCTGGTCATCGGTCAAGATGACCACGACGTTCGGCCGCTTGTTCGCCTGTCCTGTTGCGGTTTCGGCCTTCGCCGAGACGAGTGCCGTTCGCCCCCGAAAAGGAACTGCGGCTGCGAGGGCGCCTACGCATGCGCTTTTCAAAAAATCACGGCGGGTTAATCGCGATAGCTTCATCGTCATTTCTCCTCTTATTTATTCAATATGCTTTCTACATTTATCATAAGGGATGGCCCAACGCCGTTCAAGAGTTTTTTCGGCGCAGTCAATACCCGCTTCTCTAAATCCCTGACCTTTGACTAAGAATGTTTTTGAAGTTAAAATTGACACCGAAGATTGGCATTTACTGTCTTGCTATCTATATCGTTTGCACTATACTTATACGTTAGGGTATATAATGGCCTTGTTATCGGTTATCGTTACTATCAAGTGAAAAGGAGGAATCATTATGAAGATTCGTGTACTTGTGGTGCCGGTTCTGGCCGTGGTGGCTTACTGCGGTTCGTGTGTATTCACACAGCAGGTGACCAGAGAAGAGCCGGCTGCAAAAGTGCTGCGGATCCGGCAGACGGAAGATTTCGTCATTAGCGGCAGGGGCGACGCGTCGGCCTGGAAGAAGGCCGCCTGGGAGCCGCTTCACTTGCGTGTCACCGACGGTCATCAGTATGATACGCGCGTTAAGATGCTTTACTCCCGGACCGGACTGTACGTACTCATGGATGCCGAGGACCGCACGCTCACCGCTACGATGAAAAAGGACTTTCTCGACCTGTGGAAGGAAGACGTGTTTGAGTTCTTCCTGTGGCCGGACGAACGGTACCCGGTTTACTTCGAATACGAGATTTCGCCGCTGGGTTTCGAGCTGCCGATTCTCATCCCGAATTTCGGCGGTGAGTTTTTCGGCTGGCGACCATGGCACTATGATGGCGAACGCAAGACGCAAAAGGCCACTACGGTCGCGGGGGGCCAGAAGCGGTCCGGTGCCCGCGTGACGGGCTGGAAAGCCGAGGTCTTTGTTCCGTACGATCTGCTCAAACCCCTGCAAAACGTTCCCCCGCAGTCTGGAACTCGGTGGCGAGCCAATTTCTATCGCGTTGATTACGATGACGGCAAGAGCACGAGCTGGGACTGGGCCAGGGTCGGAACCAGTTTTCACGAGTTTGACAAGTTCGGCACGCTCGTTTTCGAGTAGAGCCCTGATATTGAAAGGACATTACAGTGAGACCAACTATTAGATTCCTGACTGACGAACTTATCGAAAAGATTGTTTCCGAAGCAACTGGCATACTATGTACGCTCGGAATCGAGATTCACAACAAAACGGTTCTGACCATGCTCTCGGACTGCGGCTGCCGGATTGACATGGAAGAACATCATGCAGTCCTCACACAGGAGGTCATTGACAAGACCCTGAAAACCGCTCCCGAATCGTTTGGGCTTTACGATGTCACCGGAAAGCAAACCCACGATTTCTCCGGTCGCAATGTTTATTTTACCCCCGGCTCGACCGCTCTGAACATCCTGGATTCTCAAGCAAGGAAAATGCGCAAGCCTGTCACCGCCGATTATGTCAACTTTGTGAAAGTGACTGAGCAGCTCGAACATATCGCCTCGGCGAGCACCGCTTTGATACCTGCAGACGTACCTGAAAGAATTTCCGACAGCTATCGCCTCTTTCTCAGCCTTCTCTATGGCAGCAAGCCCGTAGTTACCGGTGCTTTTACAATCGAATCGTTTAACGTAATGAAGGATTTTCAACTTGCTATTCGACAATCCTCAGAAGCCCTCAAAGAAAAACCTCTTACCATCTTTTCCTGCTGTCCTACCTCCCCTCTGAAATGGAGCGATATCACTTCGCAGAACTTGCTGGATTGCGCCCGGTATTTTATCCCTATAGAATTTGTCGCCATGCCGTTGTCCGGGTTCGTGGCTCCGGTCACTCTTGTCGGAACACTCGTACAGCATACCGCCGAAACTCTGAGCGGTATTGTCATCAGCCAGATAGCCAATCCCGGCACTCCTATTCTCTACGGCGGTTCGCCGGCCGTCTTTGACATCCGCCACGAAACCACGCCCATGGGTGCTATCGAAACTATGATGACAGACTGTGCCTATAATGAAATCGGCAAGTACCTCCACCTGCCTACCCAGGCATACATCTCTTTGAGCGACTCCAAACAGCTCGACACCCAGGCAGGTCTGGAAAGTGGAATCGGTGCTGTATTGGCTGCGCTATCCGGAATTAACAACATTTCCGGCCCAGGTATGCTTGATTTTGAAAGCTGTCTGTCTCTTGAAAAACTCATTGTGGACAACGAAGTCTGCGGTATGGTCTTTCGATTAATTGCCGGAATTGAACCGAGAGAGGACTTCCCGGCACTGGGAATATTTCAGGAATTGCTTGAAGAAAAACATCTGCTTATCTCCGACCATACTCGACGCTACCTCGATAAGGAACACTTTTTCCCGGGCCCCGTCATAGACCGTGCCCGCAGGTCACGATGGGAACAAGATGGCGCTTTGACCATCGAGCAGCGGGCGCATCGTGAAGTGGAAAAATTACTGGAAAGTTATGAACCACCAGACCTGCCGGAGCGCGTTAAAAAGGAGCTGGTAAAACTGATGAGTGAGGAAGCCCGCCGCCACGGGCAGGATAATTTGCCGCATCTCCCGTAAGGGATATGCCGTAAGGCATCCTGGGGACTGCGTTTGCCCCAATGAGCTGATTGGTGGCGTTATGCACTTTGCCGCCGACAGCCGAAGCCGCAGCCGGCCAAAATTGTCTGACGACAGTCAAGAATGGAAGATAATTTATTTACAAGTCCTATTGATGTTTGATTAAGTAATGGAACAACCATACTGTCACTCCTGCGCAAGCAGGAGTCCAGAAAACGCTGATAAAACGGCTGGATTCCCGCTTTCGCGGGAATGACCTCCTTGCTTTGTTTATGCAGAAATGTTCCATTTAATATTCAAAGATCAATAAGAGAGTTTAATGAGAAATATCGCTTTCTATATTTACACATAGGAGATAGCCGGTGAAGACGATTGATTTACGTAGTGACACTGTTACTTTGCCAACGCCAACGATGCGAGAGGCAATTTATCACGCTGAGCTTGGCGATGACGTGTTCGGCGAGGACCCGACAACGAAACGCCTTGAGAAAATCGCTGCCGAACGTATGGGAAAAGAGGCGGCGGTAATGGTCGCCAGCGGAACGATGGGAAACTTAGTGTGCGTGCTCACCCATTGCAGACGCGCAGAAGAGGTCATACTGGGTAACCGGTCGCACACGTTTCTTTACGAAGCCGGTGGCATGTCAGCTCTGGGCGGGATACACCCGCACACAATTGCCAATCAGCCTGATGGCACAATGCGCCTGGAGGATATCGAGGCGGCGATTCGCGGCGATAACGTGCATTTTCCACGAACTCGGCTGATATGCCTGGAAAACACCCACAATCGCTGCAATGGCTCTGCTCTTACGCCAGAGTATATGGAAACAGTAGCGGTATTGGCCAAAGACCGAGGCCTTATGGTGCACCTCGACGGCGCCCGGATATTCAACGCCGCTGTGGCTTTGCAGGTGGACGTGAAGGAGCTGACCCGTCACGTGGATTCTCTTATCTTTTGCCTCTCAAAAGGGCTTTCCGCACCCGTCGGCTCGGTGGTATGTGGTTCCAGAGAGTTCATTGCTGAGGCACGGCGAAACCGAAAGGTGCTCGGAGGGGGTATGCGGCAATCCGGCATCATCGCTGCAGCAGGTATTACAGCTCTTGAGCAGATGGTGGACAGGATAGCTGAAGACCATGCAAACGCTCAACGTTTGGCTGAAGGTATCGCTCGTATCACGGGCTTGTCCATTGAGCCGGAAAGAGTACAAACAAACATTATTTATTTCAGCCTCGTAAGCCGGCAACTAACAGTTGAGAAACTTGTAACACAACTTAATAATAAAGGAATCAAAATATTACAGTTAGGGCCAAACCGCCTTAGGGCAGTAACTCACTACGGCATCAGCGCCGAGGACATCGATTTAACGCTGACGGCTTTGGGCCAAACAATGGAGAAGGCATAGCTTAAACTTTTCAACTCATAGTAGTGGTCTGTAATACCTCAAACCATACGTGGCAGACCACTACCGCCAGGCGGAGCGGAGCTCGTAAACCTCCAGAGATTTAACCTTGGTATTTCCGCCTTTTGTGAAGATTTCGAGTAACTTTGAATTATCGGCAAGGATTACACCAATCGGCATGTAGATTCTGCCATCGTTAGCGAAGATTTCGATTGAAGTTCTGTCCACCAGGAGTTCCAGGCGAATCTTATCATTCACCGGTTTTAAAGGAGCTGTTTTTTTCTGACAGGACAGTTCCTGCTTTTGAACGTTATAAACGACCGGAATATCCCGAATGATAAAACCAGTTTCCTGAACATTATTGTCAACCTGAAACTCAACCCGAATATGAAACAGCTCACCCGAAAGGCCCGAAAGCAAATTGTCTGCCGGCTTTAAGATTTTGTTCTCCCATTGCCGTTTGCGCCCATGAAGTTTTTCAATTTCGCGTATTGGTTTGACAAACATCCGAAGTCCTTCTTCGGTTGTCCACAAACTCAGTGTTACCGGGAACAGCATCATCTGGTTGAACGGCATCTCAGGCATCGCCACCCGGCCCCAGGCTATCTGGATACGTCGGCCGTCCTTTTCGGGAATGTTACTGAATGTCTGAGAGGCGTAGAAGCAATTGCCGTAATGGAAACGGACCGGACCTGCCTGGCTCTTGAATTGCCTGCCGTCGAAACTACCAACCAAATATTCCCCACTGCCGCCATACAATATC